>NZ_DATCSD010000392.1:0-15258 GCF_036568665.1 Ohtaekwangia sp.
CCATTGAAAAAAAATGACGATGAAAAAAACTATTTTAATTACCGGGGCAAGCAGTGGCATTGGAAAGGCAACGGCCAAACTGTTTCAAAGCAATGGATGGAATGTTATTGCAACCATGAGAAATCCTGAAAACGAAACAGAGCTTAATCAGTTGGAGAATGTACTGATAGCCAAGCTCGATGTACTGGACGAATCCAGTATCCAAACTGCCGTTGATGCAGGCATTTCACTATTTGGCAAAATTGATGTTCTGCTTAACAACGCAGGTTATGGTGCTTATGGCCCGTTGGAAGTTTTTACGAGAGAGAAGATAATTCGTCAGTTCAACACCAACGTTATTGGTTTGTTGGATGTCACAAAATCTATACTACCACATTTTCGTAAAAACAAGTCAGGTATTATTATAAACGTTTCATCTATTGCCGGTAAAATGACGTTGCCGTTTGGTGCATTGTACCACGGATCAAAGTTTGCCGTAGAAGGTATCTCGGAGGCATTGAGTTTTGAAGTTGGACAGTTCGGAGTAAAAGTAAAGATCATTGAGCCCGGAGCTATTGCCACCGATTTTTCCGGTCGCTCGTTGGATTTGAGTAATGATGAAACAATTGCTGAGTACCAGGAGCTCATCGGTAAGTTACTGGCAACGGTAAACGTTATGTTTGAGCAGGCCTCTTCTGCAAGCCTGGTTGCTGATGTAATTTACGAAGCCGCGACAGATGGTACCGATAAGCTTCGATACACGGCAGGCGAAGATGCCAAAGTTCTCCTTGGTAATCGGCATCAGTTAGGCGATGATGCGTTTATCCATGAAATGAAAAAACAATTTGGTATAGTTTAAATTGCCCTAGCAAATGCAGGAAGGGTATTGTGCGAAGCAAGTACCCTTTCTGTAATTTTATATCGGGTAACTCAATACTTTAAAAAGTATGAATTCCATAACGACCTTAAAAACTACATCAGACCTTTTCCCGTTTTTTAAGTTGAAATCAGCAGCCCTGCATCCCCAGGTTGCTATCATTGATTTCAGCGAGGTTAAAAGATTTATTGATGAGTATATAAAGATTTCCACCAGTTTCTATTGTCTTATATTCAAGAACTATAATAGAAACAATGTGAAGTATGGAAGAAAGGTAGTTGATTTTCAAAATGGCAGCTTGATCTGTTTAGCGCCCAATCAGATACTGGAGATGGAACCCGAAGTTGAAGTGGATGAAAGTTTATCCGGCTGGGGATTATTTGTTCACCCTGATTTATTCCTAGGTACTTCTATGGCGAATAGAATTATGAGCTATTCTTTTTTCGAGTATCAAACAAATGAAGCACTGCATCTTTCGGAAGCAGAAAAACAAACCTTGTCTGATTGTGTAGCCCGTATCAAGAAGGAACTCACCAACAATATTGATCGACACAGCCAGGCATTAATTGTCTCTTTGATAGAAGTACTTCTAAACTATTGTGTTCGTTTTTATGACCGCCAATTTATTACCCGAAAAAAATCAAACGTGGATGTTGTGACTAAATTTGAGCTACTGCTAAAGGATTATTTCAACGATGACTCACTGAAAAATATAGGTTTGCCTACCGTTCAATATTTTGCTGACAAACTATTTCTTTCCGCTAATTACTTCAGCGATCTGATGAAAAAAGAAACAGGCAAGAATGCCAAAGAACATATACAATACTATATGATTGAGCTGGCAAAAAAATACCTGCTCGACTCCGATGCGCCTGTAAACGAAATCGCTTATGAGTTAGGTTTTGAATACCCACAATATTTCAGCAGACTATTCAAATCAAAAACAGGAATGACTCCTGCAGAATATCGAAGTATGAATTGATTAATGATTTAAAAAAATAAAATGGGCACTACCCACAGAACGTACAAATTAAAGGACAAGAATATTTCTGTATTAGAAGCTGCTCAAATACTTTGGAAAATTCAGGATTCATTATGCACCTCTCCAACTAAATCGTTTTACCATCAATTTAGCTTGACGGAGTCCCATCGCATTCAAGAGATACACGCCAAGTTTGATGTTCAGGTTTCAGACCTGTTGTCACACTTTACTCTACGTGAACATCATCATCTGTATGAGATCATCAATTTACCTGATCTGTTTAAAACCATATCACTGAATAATTTCAAGGAGGGAGTTACTAAAATAGATTATTTGCATTACTGGATACAGATCAACGCAGACTCCTTCCCTATATTTATTATACTTCCCATTACAGACGATTTTGTAACCATTAAATCTGAGCTTAAGAATATAGCAAAGTTTTTATCCGGGAAGAAACTGCTTTCCTTAAGTGATAAGGAGCTGGATGAGATGGTGAATTTATTGATCGATTCTAATCTTCATTTTAGTGATGGTACTACCTATAGAAGTAACGGTTTAGCATTCTTCGCCAGAGGAGATTTCCATCCAAAAGGATGTAAATACGTAAGACCATCCTCCATCAGATTAAAGTTTGATAATGCCTATTATGAGAAGCACGGTGGAGAGCATAAAACACTGTTAGCTTTTTATGATGCTTTCAATGAATACTTTGAAAAAGAAAAATATAGTATAAAAGGAACAGTTGTTTCCAAATTTGGCCCCGATACATTTACAGCGCTGGATAAATTTGATTTCTTAAAATTTGATTTACGGGTATATATTGATCTCCGTAAAAACCTCCACTTCACACCACATGATCTGTTGTTGACCTCAACACCCTGTAGTGTCACTGTCGAAAATTTTGATTGGAAAGGTGGTGATCCAAATTTTGGGGATAACAGAATGCGCCTCTCAATTGAAAACTTTGAAGACTGGGATTTTGAACTTCAAATCTCAAAACAGATTGATGAAGAATATTATTTCAACATCGAGTTGTTAATTGATAGAGAATTGGAATACAAGGGGCTTGAATGAAGACCGGCAATAGAAGACCCAGATTCTTACAACTCTTGAATCTACTCAATGTTTGATCGTCATACTTCGGGCAAAAAAATGCCTCCAAATCGAATGACTTGAAGGCGTTCTTATTTTCTGCGGAGAGACAGGGATTCGAACCCTGGATACCCTTTGGGGGTATACACACTTTCCAGGCGTGCTCCTTCAACCACTCGGACATCTCTCCCGGCTGAATAATGGGGCACAAAGAAATTAAGAATTTAGTGGCTTTGCAAATTATGCAGTTAATTCTCCTGCAAGTGATAAGCCCACCAGGTCTTTTGCGCGTGCTGTGCCATATTCGCCCAGCAATAACATCAGCTTGGCTACGGCTGCTTCGGTAGTCATGTCGGCACCCGAGATAACACCTATTTGCTGGAGCTTCTTGCTGGTTTCATAGCGGCCCTGCAATACGCGGCCTCCCGGACACTGCGACACATTCACGATGATGATATCGCGCTCGATCGCCTTCTTCAATTCTTCGATCAGCCATGGAAATGTAGGAGCATTGCCAGAACCATAGGTCTCGAGTACCACTGCTTTCAATCCGGCTGTATGAAGAATGGCATGCACTACCTGCTGACTGATGCCCGGGAATAATTTAATGATGGAGATATTGCTATCGAACCGGGTGCGAAGCGTTAGTGGTCCGTTGCTGGCAGGTTCACCTATAGCGGAAAAATTATAGTCGATCTTGACACCGGCTTTTGCCAATGGCGGATAGTTACCGGAATCAAATGCATCGAAGCGCAGGCTCTCTACTTTTTTCGAGCGATTGCCACGCAACAGTTCATAGTCAAAGTAAATACATACTTCCGGCACAAGCGCTTCACCTTCTTTGCGTGCAGAGGCAATATCGAGAGCCGTAATCAAATTTTCGCGTGCATCCGAGCGAGGTTCACTAATGGGTAACTGCGCCCCGGTAAAGATCACCGGTTTGTTGAGACCTTCCAGCATAAAGCTGATAGCAGAAGCCGTATAGGCCATCGTATCGGTTCCGTGTAATACTACAAAACCATCATTCTCATGGTAATGATCGTGAATGAGCTGACCGATGAGTCGCCAATGTTCCGGATCTATATTCGATGAATCGATGGGCGTTTCGAATGAATATACTGTGATCTCCAGCAACAGGTTTTTAAGCGATGGTAAGTGTTCCAGTATAGAAGCAAAGTCGAATGGTATCAGTACACCATCTTTGTCGTACATCATACCAAAAGTACCACCGGTATAGATGATGAGAATGCGCGATCGTGGTTTGCCGGGCAGCGCAGTGTTGATGCTTATCTTTTTAAAATTCATAGGGTTGGTTGTCGTCAGGTTGGTTTGTCAGCTTTATCTCATAATTACTTCTATGTGGTAGCAAACAGGTTCAACGCATTGGCTGTAGTAACGCGCTTCACCTCTTCTATAGCTATATTTTTCAGGCTGGCCACTTTGTTTGCCACGAGGGGGATATACGCAGGCTCGTTTCGTTTGCCGCGATGTGGCACAGGCGCCAGGTATGGGCTGTCGGTTTCCAGCACCAGGTGTTCGAGCGCTATATCGGGAAGTACTTTGTCGAGGCCACCGTTCTTGAATGTAGCCACACCACCAATGCCCAGCAGAAAGCCGAGCTTCGTTATGCGTTTGGCTTGCTCCACGTTGCCGGAGAAACAATGGAATATACCCCGCAGCTTTCCATCGGATAGCTGTTCCGTTAGCTCAATGGTCTGATCTATACTTTCGCGGCAGTGTATAACAATAGGGAGATTATACTGTTTGGCCCACTGCACCTGTATGGTGAAAGCTTCTTTCTGCTGCTCCCAAAATGTTTTATCCCAATACAGATCAGTGCCGATCTCTCCTACTGCAGCAAACTTTCGCCTGGAGAGCCATTCTTCTACCAGGTATAATTCACGCTGAAAATCTTTTTTTACATAACACGGATGCAGCCCCATCATAGCAATACATACGCCTGCCGACCGGCTCTCCAATTCCAGCATATTGTCGATAGAAGTATGATCGATGTTGGGCATGTAGATCTTGCGTACGGCCTGTTCGTCAGCGCGCGCCAGCATGTCGGCACGATCGGCCGCAAATTCTTCCAGGTATATATGGGCGTGTGTATCGATGAAATAATCCATTCCAGAAAAAACGTTGGGGTAAAGTCTTTCAACCTCCGCTGAAAAACCGCCTCAAAAATAAAAGAATGGAAATCATCTTACAGGAATTATTCGCAGGAAAGCAACGATAAATCGTCCATATAAAGAACGTCCCGCAACCTGCGTGGTATAAAACTCCGGTTCCTAGAACAAAAACGGTAAGCTGTAGCCCGGGAAAATTTGTTCTGCTCAGGACTTTCGCTGACCTGCCACCAGGATTAACACACCGGCTACGATGAGCACACCGCCTGTTATGGGCGACCAGTATACGGGTGTCTTTTCTTCCTTGTTAACTTCCAGCGGGCCTATATCTACCACTTTCTTTTTGGTAACAATATTGAATCCGGTAAAAACAGTCATGATAATGCCCAATGCGAGTACAACTATTCCAAGTGTTTTCATAGCGGTAATATTTATAGTGAGCAACGTTTTTCATTGACATTGCCGGCTACATGAAAGAAAAAACGCGGCCAGCTTTTTTGCCCCGTTCATCAGCTGGTTTGGCATATATACCTGCCGAACAGGGGTAACTATTCCACAATTATATATTTACATGGTATACATCGCGTTCGTTGCGCTGAATGTTCTGCACAAAAAAACCACCGGGCTGCGGAATCTCTTCGATCAGGTCGAACTGCTTACACGATTTTGGCAATGCCGAAAATACCAACAGAAAATTATATGTTCCGTTATCCGGGATGAGCGTCCACATCGGGGCGAACGATATATTCTCTACATGCACCAGTTGAGACTTCGAGCCGGAGAAACGATCGATCAGATAAGTCGTTCGCCAAACGCGTATCAACATATCTTTCGAAGTGTTCTCAAAATAACAGTGCACATATACGAACGAGTCTTCCAGAAATTCAGGAGCGATGGAAGAAAGCACTTCGGTATCTACCTTAGGCTTTGTTTCGCCCGGAAGCACTTTCGGTGTTGCCTTCAGCACAGGTATCAGCGGTTTCATTTCAGTCATGGCACAGGATCAGGCAGCGGTAAAACTGCGGACCCAAATTAATGCTTCTTCAATGGAAGTAAAACTCCGAATCTCCACACCGGCCATTAAACAAATTTTTTCTTCATCGTCTGAATATTCCGGTGACTGTTCCTCGCGCACAATCAGGGCTGTTCGTTTCAATCCCACGCGGATCGCCTCATTGAGTATATGTGTGCGAAGCCAGGCGTGATCTTCATCACTGATCGTGCCGCGATTACGAATGTCGCTGATCCACGCAGGTGAATTATATACTTGCAGCGAGTTGAGCACTTTGGTAAATATCTCACGAAACTCTTCACTGCTGGCGCTGCGCTTCCAGTGCATTACCATTACATCCACATCGGCATCGTAATATACCTGTGCTGCATCGCTGCTATAGAATACCTGCTTTCTGAATTCTTCCGGATGGCGAAACTCTATTGTGAAGGTAGTTCCTTTCTCCACTTCACTTTCTACTGCTATATCTCCACCCAATGCTTCCACTTGTGTCTTCACCAGGTATAGACCCAGCCCCTTGCCGGGGATGTTGGTATGAAATCGTTTATATAGTTTAAATATGTTCGCCTGTTGTTGACGCAGGTCTATACCCATACCATTATCCGAAAACACCAGGCTGGTTCTTACGGGAGAATCCTTGCGCGTGCTCACGCTAATTTCCAGATCGCGTTTCTGCGAGCGATATTTAATAGCATTGCTCAACAGGTTGAACAATACACTTTGCACCATAGGCCGTATACCAGCTACATACGGAGCATTGGAAAAATCGGCCCGTATCTGAAACTCCGGTTTGATGTGATCGCTGAGCAGGCTTACTACTTTCTTCCATTCATCTTCGAAATATACTTTCTCACGAATGCGATAGAGATCGTTTCGTATATCGATGATCATGCTCAGGTCTTTCAATACATGATCAAGCTCTTCACTCGCATTCAGGATCATCGATTGAAGTTTGCCGCGTTCGCTCTCATCATGCGCCAGTGTTGCCAATCGCGATAGTCCCAACAGTCGGGCTACCGGCCCACGCAGGTTATGCGAAACGGTATAGGAAAATTGCACCAGTTCGTTGTTGTGTTTTACCAGTTCTTCGTTGGTGCGCACCAGTGCATTATCACTTTGCTTTACTTTTTCCTGCAGTTGTTCATTGTATTGCTGCAGTGACAGCTGCTGCTTGCTGATAACGTTGTTGGCTTCTTCCAGCTTTTCGTTGCTGGCTACAATTTCTTCCTGTTGCTGCAACAACTCTTCGTGCTGTGCTTCTATTTCGTATTGCTTCTGCACCAGTTCATGGTTCTGTTGCCGCAGGTTATCTTCCGATCGCTCCATAACCGACCGCAGTAAAAACACGGCCACTACAATGACGATAAATGAAAAGAACGTGATATAGGTAATATAGGGATAGGCCACTTCAACATGTCCCTGCTGATAATAGCCAACACCTGCCCATTCGTGAAAAGCATCGAAGAATAACAAGCTCACGCAGGTAGCACTCAACGAAAGGAATAACGGTATACGTTCATTCAAACGAAATACAATTCCCGGCATTACGGTTGTTGCCAGTAAAATAAAGCGACTATCAAAATAGGCTATATGCGATTGTGTCTCGGTTGTTTTCAGGTATATCGTGGCGAACAACGTCATCACCACCGGGAGCAAACAGAATATGGTTCGACCAAGCTGATCGTTCCAGCGATTCAATGCTATGATCAGCAACAGTAATACGGCCGTGCCGGTTACAATTGGCGATGTGCTGATCCAGCCGAAGAAGGTATACAATATACCCAACAGTATAAGCGTTAGCAGCGAGAACGCAAATGAAAGAATGTTGGTAATGAATACTTGCCGATAAACCTGGCTTGCAACGCTTTCGGCCGGTCTGAGAAATGATAATACGTGCAGCACGCAATGTGGATTAGTAGAGGGTACAGCAATATAACCGTTGCCATCCATCAAACCAAAAAGCCTGCATCACTAAATTGAGTGATGTGTGTAATGGCTCCGGCAGTTATCGTTTGCCGGTTCACTTTGTGCGAGCACAGGCGGTTGTTAAAAAATAGCGGCATACGAAATGTCACTGGCAATATTCGCGATTATGTATAAATTGGAGCGCAAAAAACAAGCGCTGGTATAGCATGAATAAATTAGTAATAGGAAGTTTTAAAGAGTTTGAGCAATACGTTGGTAAAGAACTGGGCACTTCAGAATACCTGAAAATCACACAAGATCAGATCAACAAGTTTGCCGATGCTACGCTCGATCATCAATGGATCCACACCGACCCTGCACGTGCCGCTGTTGAAAGTCCTTTTAAAAAGACAATTGCCCACGGATACCTGGCCTTGTCTGTAATACCGTACCTGTGGGAACAGATCGCAGAGATCAACAACATTAAAATGCTCATCAACTATGGTATTGAAAAACTCAAGTTCAATCAACCCGTAATGGTAGATGATGAAGTGCGTTTAAAAGTAACGCTGGAGTCGTTGATCGATCTTCGCGGTATAACCAAAGCACAGCTGCTGGCAGAACTTGAGATCAAGGATAACAAGAAGCCTGCCTTTACAGCTACTATTATTTTCCTGTATCACTTTAAATAACCAGGGTATATTTCCATCGCCTCCATGACCATCACCTATATCATTATCGGTATAACCGTTGTTATTAGTTTTATAGCCTATAGCAATCAAGGTTTTCAGCAAAAGCTGATCATGAATCCGTACCAGGTTAACCGCAAGCAGGAGTACTACCGGTTTATTACTTCCGGTTTTATTCATGCCGACCATATGCACCTGTTCTTTAACATGTTCTCGCTATATTTCTTTGGCAGAACCATGGAGTATATATTCAACATGCTCTTCGGAGCTGCCGGTGGATTTTACTTTCTGGCGTTATACCTGCTCGGCATTATCGTTTCGGATATACCAACCTATATGAAGAACCGAAACCATCCGCAGTATAATTCACTGGGAGCTTCGGGTGGCGTATCGGCAGTAATTTTTGCTTCTATTATCTTTCTTCCGCTGCAAGACATCTGTCTTTACTTTATCTGTTTGCCCGGGGTAATTATGGGTACTGCCTATATTATATTCTCATGGTACCAGGGACGAAAAGCAAACGACAATATCAATCATGATGCACACTTGTATGGTGCTTTGTTTGGTCTGTTCTTCTGCCTGATTGTATACCCTGACTCTTTTCCGAATTTTATAGAGCAGATCAAAAACTGGCAACAGTATCGGTGATCACTCATCTATGATGGATATATCGGCAACTTCCGAGCGCTGGCGTTGAATGAAATTCATTTCGCGCTGCACCGAGTGGTAGGCTATGCGTGTTTCAAGTATAAACAAGATAGTGCTATAGAATAATATACCGATGCCTGTCATACCCAGCGCGGCTGGTATCCATATATAGTTGCTGTGGGTAAGCTCAATGATACCGATAGACATACTCGTGGCAACAAACATAGCCAGTGCAAAACATATAGCACTGATAGCACGCTGCAATAACCACGCTCTGCGCGTAGCCGAAACGATCTGTCGCGACAACAGTTCTCTGCGTTCTTCCGAGTATGTATCCATTACTTTGGGGTTGATCATGATATCGGAAATGGAACGCGCGCGATCGATGGCACGGTTCAGCCGCTGCGATGTAGTGAGCAGCAACGAGCCGGAAGCCAGGATCAGCACAGCCGGTGTGATCATAGCCGAAAGCACAGTAAGCACCGTGGATAGTTCCTGCATCGCTTATTTCTGTTAGAACACTTTCATGATGAAATACTTACGGTATTGCTTCATATAAAACCGTATGCCGCTATAACTAAAAATGCACGCCAGGACGGCTGCCTGCTAAAAAAACCGTTGGTTTCAATTGAACTATATATCTAAACCTTGTTCCTTTGATACAGGAACCTCGCCAACATGGACCCTTTGATCAAGAATAATGTAAAGGTGACAGGCAATACTGCGTCTACCCGCACGCTCGTATTTGGTCATGGCTTCGGAACTGACCAAACCAGTTGGCGAAGTGTAACGGAAGCTTTTCAGGACCATTACCGGATTATTGTATTTGATAATGTAGGATCGGGCACAGCTACCTACCCTGGCTATAGCCAGGCACGTTATGCGCATTTACAAAGCTATGCCGATGATATAGTTGATCTCTGCGATGCCCTGCAAATACGAAACTCAACCTATATAGGCCACTCGGTAGGGGCTATGATGGGCATGCTGGCTTCACTGAAAGCTCCTGAGATTTTTACCACGCACGTATTTATGAATGCATCGCCCCGTTACCTCAACGACACAAACTATAGGGGAGGTTTTGAGCAGAGCGACCTGGATGCATTGTACCGATCCATGGCCGATAATTACCAGGCATGGGTAAGTGGCTTTGCTCCCGCTGTGATGGCTAACCCGGACCGGCCGCAGCTTGCTACCGAAATTGCACGATCGCTCGCAGCCTTGCGTCCGGATATAGCCTTGCCGGTATTGAAAGCTATATTTCAATCAGACTTTCGTACCAGTCTTTCTGCGTTCAACAAATACTCGCTTATCATTCAATCCAACCACGACATTGCTGTGCCTATGGAAGTGGGACAATACCTGTCGCAGAACATCAACAACAGTGTATATACGGTGATTAATGCCACAGGACATTTCCCGCATATCAGCGCACCGGAAGAAGTGGTCAGGGCGATTAAATCATTTCTCCGATGACACATTATCCGGAGACTTCCTGGAACTGGAAAAATCAGGCGCTTGCTTTTCTATTGGAAGCAGGCACTCATCAGCAATTTACCCGGCAGGAATCGCTTCGTTCGCATGCCATTCTGAAATTTCACGAGCGTGCGGGCTGCGATGATATATACCTCATTCAGAAACTGGATAATGTAGCGGAGACTATCATCACCACTACGCAACCTTCTTTACAGGGTATATTTACCGAAACATATTTTCTGCATCCTACAATAGAAGAAGACCAGTTATATCATTACCATGAAACGGTGCAGCCACCCAATCGCTCGCATTTTCTGAATGATGTTTCATCCGTGCTATATATATCGCTTAGCGAAGCCGACTTTCAGGGTTCTATTATTCTAACGTGGAAGAAACCATTTACATTGCCAGAAGGCTTCCATGATTTTTTACGCGTATGCATTGATCGCATCCGGGAGATTATCCGCCTCGACTTTACATTTCATTCACTGGAAGAACTGCGGGTAAAGTTCATGGCTGTATTCAACTCGGTATCCAACGCAATTGTATTCATGGATGATCGCGGTCGTGATCCGTGGCTGAACCCGGAAGCGATCGAGTTACTGAACCTCACGCACAGTGCTGATCTTACTCCCGCTGCTATAGCGGCCAGCATGCGCACGTTACGCGAGCGAGCAAGCAATGCTGATGAAATTATATTGCAGGCTTCCGAATATTTTAAAAAACCGGAACGTCCTTTTTCACAATGGCTTTGGAAATATGACGATCGCGTGCTGCAGGTTTCCAGTACACCGGTAACTTCTGAATCGATCAACGGACGTCTCTGGATGTTTGAGAATATCAGTGAAATATACTTTGCCAACCAGAAACTGCAATGGCTCAATGCCGAAGTACATAAAGCCAACGAAGAGATAAAGCGATCGCTTCAAAATCTCTCGGACAAGAATGCACTCATCGAACAACAGAACCGTGCTATACGGCAACAGAATGAAAAGCTGGAGAGTATAAATCAGGAGAAGGATAATCTTATCGGTATAGTATCACACGACCTTCGGTCGCCACTGCAACAGGTAAGTGGACTTACGGATATACTTTTGATGGATGCGGATAAACTGAACGATGACCAGAAATTTATTATTCAACGCATACAGCATTCGCTGGAGCGCGGACTCAACCTGATCAAAGATTTGCTGGAAGTAAGTACACTCGAACAGAATCGTCCGGTGCAGAAAACTATACCACTTGATCTCGCACAATTGCTCCGCGATGAGTTAACGGTTTACAAAGAACTTGGCCGGAAGAAAAATATACAGGTAGTATTTACCAATGAAGCTGTTCACGCAGTGATCAATGGTGATCTGGATTTTATCAGAAGGATATTGGATAATCTGGTATCCAACGCTATCAAGTTTTCAAACACGGGCACTTCAGTATATATCACGCTACAAAATCGGCAGGAGCATCTGATCATTACAGTGCGCGATGAAGGGCAAGGCATTACGGAAGCCGACAAGAAAAATCTCTTTCAGAAATTTGGCAAGCTTACCGCCCGCCCTACCGGCAACGAAACGTCTACCGGCCTGGGATTGTATATTGTAAAAACACTGGTAGAAAATTCAGGTGGTGATATTACCTGCGAGAGCGAATGGGAAAAAGGCACATCGTTTATCATCCGGTTCCCTGTGCAAGTCATCTGAAAACGTTGTAGATAGCTGATCGTACACGTACTGTAAATTTATCGTGACAATATCTTTCTAAACTGTAACTTTCGGGCAACGGCTCGCTATATATAGCCGTATAGGCTGTGCAATCTTATATGTTCGAATGAGTAATTTTTCTGCCAAACAATTTTTTACCGGTTTTCTTTTCTCCATGTTGTGGGCCTCTGCCTCTGTAGCCGGAAAATTCGGGATACGATCCGCTGAACCGTTGGTGTTCTTCTCCATTCGTTTTCTATTGGCAGGTGGTATACTCCTGGCCTATACTTATACAATACAAAAGAGTCGTTTGCCGGTTGGCAAAGAATGGAAGCACGTAACCATCTTTGGTTTGTTTAACACCACATGTTATCTCGGTTTCTTTGTTATTGCCCTGCAGTTTGTTACTCCCGGTATAACAACCCTGGCTATAGCATTAAATCCGTTAATCATCAGTGTTATGTCGGCCATCTGGATGAAGCGGCATATCCGCCTGCAGGAGTGGTTCAGCATTGTGCTGGGTATAAGCGGTGTGGCTGTAGCGGCTTACCCGTTACTGCAAACCAGTTATGCTACACCGGGTGGACTCGCCTTACTCGCGCTGAGTATGATCACCTATTCATTCGGCTCGGTATACTATGCTGCTATACCCTGGCAATTACCACGCACAGCCATCAACGCCTGGCAGGTATTTATAGGAGGTATATTATTATTGCCGCTCGCCTGGTTTATGCATAAACAACCGAATCATTTCGACCTGCGCTTCTGGCTTTCGCTGGGCTGGCTTATCTTCCCGGTATCTATCGCGGCAGTACAGTTATGGCTTCGCCTGCTAAAGTCTGACGCTGTGCGCGCATCGTTATGGTTATACCTCTGCCCTATATTCGGATTTATATACTCTACGTTATTAATGGGCGAACCTTTTACGGTTTACACGGCAGTTGGAACAGCCCTGGTGATGATAGCACTCTATATAGGCCAGCGGAAATCTGCTTAACACTATATATTGTTTGATTAAGGATGCCATTCCTTAATCAATGTTTCTTCTTCGGGTGTAATAGTTACCAGTGCAAAGTACTTCATATCCAGTATATTTATCTCGTCCAGTATATCTACAAGATTTTTATACTTTGATTTTACCGAAGGCTTAATCAGAATATAGAGGCCCTTGATCTGTTCACTTTTCTCCTGTAGCAAAGCGCGAACACCCTTGGCAGAAAAATTAGTCACGCCCATGTGTTGAGCATCGGTTCCCCTATACCAGTATATTTTGTTATTCTCTCCCAATATAAGCGTTACTACGCGTTCAGCTTTTATAGGAGGTTGCTTGCCGGGGTCCTCCACCTTATCCGGAACCGTAACAGGCATCACATACGCTTTCATAAGTGTTGAAGTAAGAATAAAAAACGTAAGCAATAAAAAGGCGAGATCAACCATGGGTGTCATATCCATGTGCAGAGAACTTTTGCTTCTGCGAATTTTGCCAGACTGACCATCCGGTGCTTGTGCGATTGCTGCCATACAAATAAGATTTAGTTAACGATATAATGCGGCAGCTCACTGATAGTCACAGGAAATCCAGGTTCAAGGTTTGAAGTTTAAAGTTCATCCCCCTAACTTGAACCTTGAACCTTAAACCTGCTGATTCCGAATCCACAAACGAAACGTAGTGCCTACGTTTAACTGACTGTCAACTTCTATTTTTCCTTTGAGGGCAGCTACTTGCGTCTTTACGAGGTATAGTCCCATGCCTTTGCCTTCCACATGCAAGTGAAAACGGCTGTATAATGTAAAGAGCTTTTCTTTATAGAGCGACAGGTCCATGCCAAGACCATTATCGCGCACTTCAATATAGATATACTCCTCTCGCGTCTCAGTTCGTATACTTATCATCGGGTGCCTCTGCGGATGACGATACTTCATCGCGTTACTGATCAGGTTCACTAATATGCTATGCATATAGGGCTTGATCGTATGTACTATATTTCCCGCCGCAATATCGACATCTATCTTTGCGTGCGATTCCTGTATCTCTTTCTCCAAACCGATCCGGATAAAGCGCAGCTCTTCTTCCAGATTTACCGGAAGAATTACGGCTGTGGTATCTTTTCGAAGTTCGAGTACGGTGTTCAGGTCTTTCACTACACGATCAAGTTCGCGCGTAGTATAGATAACTTTGTCCAGTATATGTTCACGCTCGTCCAGGTTGTTGCGGGTTATTTCCAGTACATATCCCAAACCCAGTATACGGGCTACCGGTGCGCGCAAATTATGAGCCGATATGTAGGCAAACTGTTCGAGCTGCTGGTTATACTCTGCCAGGTCGCGCGTACGCTCTTCCACCTGTGCTTCCAGTGTAGCATTGCGCAGTCGTATTTCTTCGTTTTGCTTTTCAATAGTGGCACGAGCTTCCTGCAGTTCTTCGTTCTGTAGCGTAACCAGATCGCGCTGTGCTGAAATCTCTTCCTGACTCTGGCGCAGTTCTTCGTTCTGGTGTGCCAGCTCATGGGTGCGCTCCTGTACCAGTTTTTCCAACCGTTTATTCTGCTCGGTAAAATTTTTTACACGAAGCTTATAATATCCTATGGCGGAGCCTATCAGCATAACCGTGCCAATAATTCTGAACCACCATGTTCCCCACCATGGTGGCAGTATATGTATAATCAGATATGCTCCTTCTTCATTCCATAGGCCATCGTTGTTGCTGGCTTTTACTTTAAATATATAGTAGCCAGGATCAAGGTTGGTGAAAGTAACCGAACGTTGTGC
>NZ_DATCSD010000393.1:0-4726 GCF_036568665.1 Ohtaekwangia sp.
TCTTCCAGTTCTTTTATCTGCTGACTCAGCGGAGGCTGCGAGATATGCAGTCGCGCAGCAGCCTTGCGGAAGTTGAGCTCTTCTGCCAATACTTTAAAATACCGGAGATGTTTCAGATCCATGATTCATTTAACGTATCAGTGCGATAGCAAGATCGAATCACCTCATCCATCGTTACTCTGCACCTTCCACGTTCTTTGTACTGTAAGACAAATAAACACAACTGCGGGCGCAAATATACCATGCCTGCTATACTAAAATCATTTTACAATCCAGCGCATCTCTATCACACACTCACACTTCTAGCGGCTGACAGCCAGTAACCAGAAACTAATTATGAAAGCATTACAACTCACAACACCCGGAACGCTCCGCGGAATCGAATGGAAAGAAACAGCAACACCGGCTATCGGCGATCACGATGTGCTGGTACGCATTCATGCAACATCACTTAACTATCGCGACTATGCTTTTATTACCGGTCGCTATCCGCTGGTAAAACCGCTGCCGGTTATACTCGGCTCTGATGCTGCCGGTATAGTAGAGCAAGTGGGTAAACTGGTAACACGCTTTGCTCCGGGCGATCGCGTAGTAAGTCTGCTGCGACAACGCTGGCAAGGCGGAAAGTTCGATGCGGCTAAAGCATCGCTGCAGTTGGGAGCAACGGTTGATGGTGTGTTCTCGGAGTATTATGCTTTTCACGAGCAAAGTATAGCAAAGGCGCCAACAACGCTTACGATGGAAGAAGCCGCCACCATTACAACGGCCGGGCTAACAGCTTTTCGCGTGCTTACACAATCGGGTATAAAACCGGGCGATACGGTACTGATACAGGGAACGGGCAGTGTATCGCTCTATGCACTGCAACTCGCGCTATACATGGGACTGCAAACTATTGTTACAACGGGCAGGCTGGAGAACGAAGAATTTTTGAAGCAGCTCGGTGCACATCATGTAGTGAACTATAAACAATATCCCGAATGGTCGAAGCCCGTGCTGGAGATAACGCATGGTCGTGGGGTTGACCTGGTGATTGATGTAGCGGGAGGAACCTCGGTGCAACAATCCATCCATGCCGTGACGGTTAGCGGTCACGTTGCGTTACTCGGATTTCTGGAAGACACACAAACTTCGATCGATCTCGTCAGTGTGATCCGCAGAAACATTACACTTCAGGCCTATACCACGGGCAGTCGTGAAGACCTGGAGCAGTTTGTAAAGTTCCTGGAGATATACCCGGTGCGCCCCGTCATTGCCGGAGTATACAGCGATTACCTTACCGCCTTTGCCAGGTTCGAAAACAATACCACTCCGGGCAAGCTCATCGTAAAGCATATATAGGCTTTTGATCGAGGAAGTATAATTGACAATTGATCGGGGATGCTCTGCCGTTAGCATCTCCGTTTTTTTATTTATACCCGTTCGATAGCGCAGCGTATTCCTTCCTTCGGGGCAGAAAATTGATTTCCTTCCTATACCCGGACTCTAATCGTTGGTTTGGTGCAAAATTTTCAGGAGCGGTCTGCTACAGTTCATCCGCATCCTTCTGCAGTTCGGTAACTCCTTTTTCAGAACGGGGGCTTCTTCATCCATCTTTATCGTGTAATCGCACAAAAAAAGATTTATGAAAATACTCTACCTCGCCCTTTTTACTTTGATGTATACCGCTGCTTACACCCAAACTTCTATCTCCGGTAAGATTACCGATGAACGTGGCGTTGGTGTACCGTTGGCTAACGTTATACTGGTAGATACCTACGATGGCACCAGCTCGGATGCTGACGGCAACTTTACCTTTACTACAACCGAGCAGGGAACCAAAACACTGCTGGTAAAATTTGTTGGCTATAAAGATTTTCAGAAGGAAGTAGTGCTCGAAGGAAAGCCGGTGGTGATCGACGTTGCACTGGAGGAAATGATCAATCAGCTCGAAGCGGTGATGATCACGGCCGGTGCGTTTGGTGCCAGCGATGAATCGCGCAGAACAGTTTTCAGGGCGTTGGATATAGCAACAACAGCCGGAGCTACAGCAGATATAGCAGGCGCACTGAATACATTACCCGGAACACAAAAGGTAGGGGAGAGCGGTCGACTCTTTGTGCGCGGTGGCGATGGCAACGAAGCAAAAACATTTATCGATGGTTTGCTGGTGATGAATGCGTATAGTCCATCGGCACCCAACACACCTTCGCGCGGCCGCTTTCTGCCATTCATGTTTAAGGGTACAAGTTTCAGCACTGGTGGTTACTCAGCTGAATATGGACAGGCGTTATCATCCGCACTTGTATTAGATTCAAAAGATAAATCGGAAGCAAGCCGCACCGATATAGGTATGCTTTCAGTAGGTGGAGATGTGGCGCATACGCAGGCGTGGGAAACAGGATCGGCCAGTGCCAAAATACAGTATACCAATATTCGTCCATACTTCGGGCTCATCAATCAACGTATAGACTGGATCGATGCTCCTGTATCGATAGAAGGAAGCGGAGCTTTTCGCCAGGAAGTTGGCAAGACCGGCATGGTAAAAGTATATGGCAATTTCAATCACTCGAACTATGCCATCTATCAACACAACATTGATGACTATACTTCCAAATTCCGGTATGACCTTACCAATAATTATCGCTACCTAAACGGTTTTTACAAGCAGGCGCTGAACGATTCGTGGATGATGCGCGGTGGACTTTCCTATACTTATCAGCAGAACAATGCCATTGTTGATCAGGATAACATTGTAGAAACAGAAAAGGGTATACATGCCAAGATGGTGGCCGAGGGATCGCTATCCGATCATATAGAATTGAAGACGGGTGCCGAAGTATTGCAACGTACCTATAGCCAGCAATACCTCCTGCATCAGGGCAACCCGTTTGCGTTAACCTTCGAAGAAATTATACCGGCTGCTTTTGCTGAAGCCGATATATATGCCAGCGAAAAATTTGTAACACGTGCCGGTGCGCGTGTAGAGTATAACAGTCTGAATCGTCAGGCAGGAGTTGATCCGCGTGTTTCGCTCGCCTATAAAACCGGAACGTATAGCCAGGTGTCTTTTGCCTATGGTAAATTTCGCCAGACGGCCAATAATACATTGGTGCGTTTCAATCATGCACTCGATCAGGAAAAAGCTGAGCACTTCATCCTGAACTATCAGCACGTAGAGAATAACCGTACGTTTCGGGTAGAAACGTATTACAAGAAATATAGCGGCCTGGTAAAGTATATCCATGGCGATTCATCATTGCTGAACAATGGTGGTTCAGGGTATGCGAAAGGCGTAGAGTTATTCTGGCGCGATAATCGTTCATTACCAAGAACCGATTACTGGATATCGTATTCATACCTCGATACCAAACGTGATTACCTGAATTTCCCTTATAGCGCAGCACCTTCATTTGCATCGCGCCATAATTTCTCGGTAGTATATAAATACTTTGTGCAGTCCATCAACAGCCAGCTCGGATTTACCTATTCATATACTACCGGCAGACCCTATAATAATCCGAACAGCGATAAGTTTAACGGTGGTAAAACACCTTCGTATAGTGATTTGAGTTTTAACTGGAGCTATCTGCCCAAGCCCTATCTGATACTATACCTGTCGTGCACAAACCTGTTAGGCAGAGATAATATTTTCGGCTACGAATACAGCACCGTAAAAAATGCTGACGGCCTCTATAACCATCGTGCTATAAAGCAGGCCGCTCCGCGCTTCCTGTTCGTAGGCATCTTCATCACCCTGTCGAAAGACAAATCCGTGAATCAATTACCCAGTCTGTAAATCATAAAGTATATATCCAAAACCATTTAACAATTACATGTATGAAAAACCGTAACATCATTTCTGCTCTCATCGCCTTCATCGCGATCGTTCTGTCAGCGTCAGCATTTGCTTCGGATGATAAGTATATAGAAGCTATGCAAAAGAATATTCAGGCAGTATATACTGCGAAAGCCATTCCCGATTATCAGGCTGCGGTAAATGCGCTTGAACGTATAGGTGCTGCTGAGAAAACCAAGTGGGAGCCATTCTATTATGCATCGTTCGGGTATATTATGATGGCTAACCAGGAGAAAGATGGCGCTAAAAAAGATGCATACCTCGATCAGGCCGCCACTGCCTTGAACAAAGCCAAAGCGATAGAGCCCAATGAATCGGAAGTTATGGCGCTCGAAGGATTTATATACATGATACGTGTAACGGTAGATCCTGCTTCACGCGGTCAGCAGTATAGCGGCCTGTCGATGCAGGTGCTTAATAAAGCCGTGGCCGTTAATCCCGAGAACCCGCGTGCATTGGCATTGCTGGCACAAATGCAATTTGGCACAGCACAATTCTTTGGCTCGCCTGCAACAGAGGCATGTACTACCAATGCAAAAGCACTGGAGAAATTTACAAACTTTCAATCCGAGAATCCGCTGGCTCCTCGCTGGGGACAGCAAATGGTTGACGGGCTGAAATCAAAATGTCAATAATATATTTTCACGGATAGCACGCGCAAACTATCTTTCATTGGTTAAACGATCACACTGAAAAATCATGGCACCATTGGTTGTACTTATTGTATCCTATATCTTGTTCTGGTTCATCAATCGTTACCTGTTGAACCGTAAATTTTCCAACAGCTTCATGGGGCGGGTGGCCCTGGCGTTGATGTTGCTGATGACCGGTTCAGCGCATTTTTTTAAAACAGATGTTATGGTTCAGTCGATGCCGGATGGTATACCG
>NZ_DATCSD010000394.1:0-8308 GCF_036568665.1 Ohtaekwangia sp.
TACATATATGTATTCCTCTTTTTATTGGGAGGCAGTTGATATTTACCTATAGATTATGCCGGGTATAGTAAAAACAGAGATATACTATAGCCTTAAAATAATAGAGCATGGGCTATACTTTACAGGTATAGGCTTCGTTAATAAAAGTATATTCCAAAGATATACCTAAGTAATTCTCACGTAAGGTTTTCAGAGCTTGCGTAGAAATTAAAGGATAGAAGGTATATTCAATCCGGCTTTTCAGGGTAGTGGTACGCACACGGTCGTTTGTCGATAAGTGTAAGAATATCTCATTAATTACCAATTATCTTCTCTCGTTGTGCTTTTAATTTACGTGTAGTTAGTACGTTATACCTAATTCTACCCTGTTGGTGAAATCTTTACTGTTGACTGTGTTTTGCGTTACTGCCTGCTCGATCGTGTATGCCCAGAACCTGGAATCGATCGGTAAGGCCAACCCGCTCTCTATTTCAGGAGGTGTTTCCCTGAATCAGATTGTATATGGCGTGCATGGTATTGAATCCAGAC
Source organism: Ohtaekwangia sp. (assembly GCF_036568665.1). Classification (GTDB taxonomy): domain Bacteria; phylum Bacteroidota; class Bacteroidia; order Cytophagales; family Cyclobacteriaceae; genus Ohtaekwangia. Next base: position 529 of record NZ_DATCSD010000394.1, read on the forward strand.
GCGACCCTTATACATACTATGCATCCGGCAATGTTAACTTCTCTTTATATGGCTGGAACTGTCCGCTGAGCTTTTCAGTCTCTAATCAAAATACTTCTTTTCAACAGCCATTCAATCAATATAGTCTTCATCCAACCTATAAATGGATTACCGGACATGCAGGTTATACCAGCATGACATTTTCCCCCTATACGGTAAATGGCCATATATTTCTGGGGGGAGGCGTTGACCTGGCTCCGGAAGGTAAATTCAAATTTAGCGCACTATATGGCCGCTTTCTCAAAGCCGTTGAGCCCGATAGTACACGCGAAAGTTCTATAGCACCGTCATTCAAACGGATGGGCTATGGGTTCAAAGCCAGCTATGGCGATGGAAGTAATTTTGTGGATATCATCACCTTCCACGCACAGGATGAAATCAACTCTATACAATATGTACCGGAAAACGAAGGTATACTTCCGCAGGAAAACCTGGTGATGAGTATAGCTGCCGGAAAATCGCTGTTTGAACATTTTCTTGTAAAGGCAGAGCTGGCAGCCAGCGCGCTCTCGCGCGATACACGTGCAGCCGAAGCAGACCAGGAGCACCCGTTGGCAAAAGCAAAGATGCTATATACACCCCGCATTTCTTCTTCTTACTATAAAGCCTTTAAAACATCGCTCAACTATCAACAGGATGGCTACACGCTGGGTGTTGCTTATGAGCGCATCGATCCGCAGTATAGAACACTGGGTGCGTATTACTTTAACAACGACCTCGAAAATATAACAGCCAACGGTGCCGTAGCTATACTGCAGGGAAAAATGAATGTAGCTGTGAGTGCCGGTACGCAGCACGACAATCTTGACAAGAGCAAGATCAGCACCATGCGCAGAGCTGTGGGCTCTGTTAATATAGGTTATGCTCCTACTCAAAAAGTAAATCTTGGGGCATCGTATTCCAACTTTCAGACCTATACCAACATTCGTTCTCAGTTTGTGGATGTAAATCAGCTTACGCCATACGACAATCTTGATACACTGAACTATACCCAGATATCGCAGAATGCTACCCTAACCGGTATGTATATGTTTGGTAAAAATGAGAACAAGCGCCAGACATTAAACTGTAACCTCACGTTTCAGGATGCTGCCGATAAGCAGGGCGAAGTAAAACAGAATTCAGGAGTACAATTCTATAACATTAATACAGCATACGCACTAAATATAGTCCCGAGCAACCTGATGCTATCTGCATCTTTCAACGCAACGCTTAACAAAGGTGCCGGTGTAGATTCAAAAACGCTGGGCCCTACCGTTGCAGTGAGTAAATCATTTTTCGAAAAGAAATTACGAACAACCGTGTCGTCATCGTATAACAGCACCTATACCAACTCAGAGCGTGTAAGTACAGTTGTTAACGGTCGAATTAATGGAAGTGTATCGGTACAAAAGAAACATAATCTGAACCTGAGCCTGGTAGTTGTGAACAGGAGTACGAATAAAGAAGGGGCCGCTCAGGCATTTACCGAGTTCACGGGAACGTTGGGATATAGTTACTCATTTGGGATTCGATAATTTTTAGAAGTTAGTATATATAGTATATAATTTATACTTGAATTTTTGGTGTTGAATTTGAACTCTAACCGATACGTTACGTTGAAACCGCTCAAGCCGCTACTCTTTTTATTGTTCCTGGTTATAGGCAAGCTTTCATTTGCTCAGGTATATCCTGTTCAGGCTACTGTACAACTTACACCACCATATTCGCTATACCTGGCCGATTATGTTGAGTCTGGTACGGAGCGACTGGCACTGAATATATTTCTGGCAGATATAGCGCGTCCTCAACTCGATGTTCGATTCAGACTGCGCATCGTAGGGCAGGGTGTTACGATCGAAACAAAGCCTGAGTACAGACCTGCGCCTGTAAGTATACAAGGTGGCGTGCCGTTGCGTCTTATCAGCACGGATCTCGCAGATTATTTCAATTCCAATAATCTGAACTTCCAGGGAATTACCCGCAGAGAATATGATCAGCGTGGAAAATTACCGGAAGGTGTATATCAGTTTTGCTTTGAAGTATTAGAGTATAATCGCGGAGCAAAAATTTCCAACACAGCCTGTGGCACAGCATGGATGATCCTGAACGATCCTCCTATCGTAAATCTTCCGCGACAAAATGAAAAATTAAAAGTACAGAGTCCACAAAACATTTTGTTACAATGGACTCCTCGCCATACCGGTTCGCCCAACTCAGCCTTTACTACCAACTACGATGTAACAATGGTGGAGGTATGGCCATCAACCCGCAATCCGAACGATGCGATTCTTACATCGCCTCCTATATTTGAAACTACTACCAGTAGCACTACCGTTGTATACGGGCCTGCGGAAACTCCGCTTGAGCCGGGAAGACGCTATGCCTTTCGAGTGCGCGCCCGCAGTATCGCTGGCGTGGATGAACTCGATCTTTTCAAGAATAATGGCTATAGCGAAGTAATCAGCTTTGTGTATGGTGATGCCTGCGATCTGCCAACCGGTATAAATGCAAGTTCAATCGGTACATCAAAATTTAGTCTGGCGTGGGATGGTCTCTTTAATCATACAGCTTACAAAGTACACTATCGTGAGGCCGGTACTACAAACTGGTATGAGAGTGATGTAACGTCTACCAACGCAGATATATACTCACTCAAACCAGGAACAGTATACGAATACCAGGTAGCAGCTACCTGTGGATTTTATGATGGCCAATATTCAGCTATCGCAAAAGTTACCACCAACCCATTACCCGAAGCAGAGTATGCATGTGGTGCGCCATTGGGTACATTCAATATTGATCCGAAAGAACTTACCGGTTCACTCAAAGTCGGTGATATTATACAGGCTGGAGATTTCGATGTAAAGCTTACAAAAGTTACCGGCAGCAATGGTGTATTTAGCGGAGAAGGTGTAATTGAAGTTCCATACTTCAATAAAGCGAAGGTAAAAACATCGTTCTCCGACATAAGTGTAACCAAAGAGCTGCGGATGGTGAACGGCTATATGAATGTTACCGGAGCAGCCGTGGATATTATTCCGGCAGGAGTAATGGATGCTGTGAATGGTCTCACTGAAATTCTGAATGCTGCAGATTCAGCACTGAATACTATAGAAGAAAATTTACCGGAGCAGTTCGATCCAAACTCCTTCGTAGCCGATACAGCTATTAATGTAAAAAATGGTATAAGTTCAGTATATAAAGATGATGATGGCACGGTAGTAATTGTTGACAGTAAGGGAACAGAAACACGTTTACCAGCCGGTACATCTGCTGCCGTTACCGATAGTAGTGGTAGCGGATATTTAGTAGACAAGAAAGGCAACGTACACAAGGTAACAGCGGAAGTAGCTGCAAAAGCTGCCAACCGTGAATATAATCTTTCGCTCAAGTTTGCTGCCAACGCAGGCATGCAGTATGGATTTGATCAGCGTAAGTACGATGCCATCGGCAAAGACTACGAGCAACTGAAAAATTACTCTGTTGCGTGGAAGTCGGTTGCCTCAGGCGGTGTTACTGATGTAGTGACTGCTATACTAAGTGGTACAGGTATAGATGCCGGCAAGATCAAATTTGAACAAAGTGGGATAGCATTACAGGCACAGCCGTTTGCTAACAATCAAACTACACTCTCTGTTCGTGGAGGAAGCGATGGTACAGAAGAAGGTTTACTTGCACTCTATAGTGCAGCGGATACGGGTAAAGTACAGGTGCTCGGTAAACTGAATGTAGTATCCTATAACAAGATATCGAACTCTGTTGTAATTGTTCCGGTAAATAACACAAGTCTTCCTTCAGGACTTACACCACAGATCATTGAAGATTCTCTTAATGCTATCTATAAACAATCTGTAGTGGATTGGAAAGTAAGTATAGCATCACCTATAGATGTAGCGTTGGGCGATCCATTTGACGATGGCGACAGTGAGTTACTCTCCAACTATACGGACGACATGAAGAAGGTGATCAAAGCCTTCGGCAAACTGCAAGATGAAACGTTCTATTTATTCCTGGTAAACAATCCAAAGAGTGGCGATGGCTTAGGCTATATGCCGCGTGGTAAACAGGCCGGTTTCATTTTCGTAGATCGTCACGGTTCCGATAAGTCAGCACTCATGCGCACCATGGCCCACGAACTTGGCCACGGAGCATTCAGTCTGCACCACACCTTTAAAGAACCAAACTTTACCCTCACCAAAGGCACTACCGATAACCTGATGGATTATCCGAGCGGTAACAAACTATATAAATACCAATGGGATAAAATGCGCTACCCGGATATAGTGGTGGGATTGTTTGAGGAGGATGAAGAAGGAGAGCAAGTTTTAGTACAGAATATATCTGATCTAAAACCATTTGCCGAAAATGGATTATTTACTTTCATCACGCCAACAGGAAAGCCATTCTCCTTGCCTACGGATATTCAGGAAGTAACTTTTTACTCTAATGACGAATCGAATGGATCTACAGATATAGGTTTCTATCCGGACGGAGCATTGCGCGGATTTAAACTGGCAGATGGACAGAAATACGTAGCTTATTTAAATACCAATAATAAGAAGGAGTTTCTGGGATATTATCTAAATAAAGATCAGCCTTCACCCTACTTAGACAAGAGCACCAAATCTAAGGGGACAGTAACTAAGGTAATTGCTGGTTTCCCTTGCGTGGAGGAAGGTAAAATATCCTTTAAGGTAAAGCAATGTGATTTTACAGGTGATCAAATTTCATCTGACAATTCAGGAAGAGGTACCTATAACACTACACTCCCAATACAAATGGGAGCTGCAAATGAAGTTACACTGAAGTATATATCAACTACACCTTATGGTGAGTTAGCTACTGCTTTCTTGGAGAAGATTACAAGTTGCCAGGAAAGTGAAACTAAATATATACTTACTCTTGCGAATGTAATTAATGCAAATGAGGCTTATGTTAAGGCCTGTCCGTTTAGCACGCTTCTGAAATCGGATATTGAAAGATGGGCACAGCCATTTTTGAATCCAGCTTGTACTACCTGCGTAAATACAGTATACAAACCGGTGAAGATGACCGAGTCAGATTTCCTAGCGAAACTTACTGAGTTTGTAAAGAGTCTGAAAGATTTCCAGAATAAGCCGGCAGAGCTGGCAAAAATAACAACAGCCTCATCTATGCGGTCCGCGCTAAGAAACACGGCCCTTTGTAACTACTGGGAATTTGATGCCGCCTTAAGATTCCACATTCTGGATTTACTGCGTAAAGAAACAATGAATAATTGCAACGGTCCTGTTTTGGATAATTGTGCTGAAGAGTTTGCCATTGATGTTTTGAAACTTGTAAAGGAAGATAAGGTGGCAACGGACTTGGTGAAGTTGCTAAGCGAAGACAAGACTGGCGTGTTAAAAGATCTTAATTACAGGATTGATGGAGAAGAATTTGGAGAGTACCACATTGCATTGTCAGAGCTGTATTCGAAGGCAAAGGCATCTGAATTTGAAAAATTAAGAAAAACGCTAGATGAAAAAAGCCTTGTTCGGGGAGATCTTCAACAACATGCTAACAATGGTAATTTCTGGTGGTCTGACTATAGATTCTTAAAGAGACTCATAAATATATTCAATCGGAATGTTGTTCAGATAAATTACTACGATACTGATATTAGCAAAGAAGGCAAAATCACATTCAAGGCAGATATAGTAGCAAGTCCTACTGTTCCAGATGCAAACGTTGAGATTCTAGATCCATTTACATTAATTAAAATCAACTTTATTTCGGATGGTCAATCTTTACCCTATGCGAGAGGAGATTCAGCATATTTACCTGCGATCAATATTCTGGCAATAACGAATGACCAATTTAATGGTCAGACTATAGATGCTATAAATGTGGCCTTTATTCTGGGAACGTTTGGATCTGGAAGTATAGGAGCTGCAGGATGGACAACAATTGGTTTGAGTTCAGTAGCGCTTACTGTTGATAGCTATAGAGGTGAGATTCGTCAACTACCTTATGGTCCTGAATTCTTGAAAGGATGGGAAATATTAAATCAAGCTTTAATTGTTTATCAGTCCTATCACATTATTACAGGAATACCTGGAGCTGTAAAAGGTGCGCTCGATTCATATAAGAGAGTTCGCCCTTATCTTAAAGCAAGTACCAGGGAAGCGATGGATGAAACTGTTAATAATACGGTAAGACAGACAGAGCGATCCACAGGCGCGAAGCGAGAGTATGATCCGAATCAATATTCAGAATTTCTGGATACTCCTGAGAATTTACCAGGAAGTGGTGCCGATCCTGTTATTGGTGGAGGAGCAAGTGGTGCAGCAACATCTAATGTTTCCAAATTAGGTGTTGGACAATCTCTCAAAGTGGCTAAAGGTTCAAAGGGGCGCGCATTAATAGATGAGAGTGTTGCAGACGATGTTATAGATGCAAAGGAGATCGATTTTTCTGACAAGATCGGTGATGCTATGGGTGAAGATATAGTTCATCCAAAGCAAAGAGATTATCCTTCAATAGATGCAGTATCAAAAGAAACGGGGACTCCCTTGTCGTATAAACAGCTTACTGAAGAGGTGAAATCGAATATTACAAAGAATATAAACAATGCTTACAAGAGTATTGCAAATAATAATGCGCGAGCTTTGAAAGGAGAAGTCTGGAAAGACGGAGTTAAATTTACTGAGTGGAAAGGAGTTGATTTACATATTGAGTATAAGTTCTCTGATGTGGATGCTAATTGGTTGAAAAATAAAATGTGGCCAGCGTTTAAAAAAAGTACACAACGAGCCTTTCAGAATAATGGCTTGATCAAGGATGTTTACATCCATTTACAGGATGGTTCCGTGGTTCAAATGGATATGAGTATATTTTAAGAAAGGGGTTATGGATTCTAATTATCGAATGTTATTGTCTAAGACATTTATAGCAAAGCAGAAGGCGGATAATGAAGATGTTTTTGACTTTTATGATATAGGAAATTGGGTAATTGATACTGTAAAGAAGTATGATACTATAAGAGTTGATGATGTAGTCGATTCATTTGAGGATTTTATTAGCTATTATAAATGGATAGGCATAAAGCGTTTCGCTATAAATATTGAGTCTGAAGTTTGGGATATGACTAGGCAAAAAAGTTTGAGTGAATGGCTTTATGAACTTAAACTTAAATATAAGGGAAGCTATATAGAGAGTTTGGCTTATGATATAGCCTATGTGGACTGCTATTATCGCTCAGCTATAGATGGGGAAGAAATTGATCTGTCTGACTATAACTGCTTGAATTTTTGCATACAGTTATACGAGGATAGACATCTTTCTTTTAATACAGATTTGAAAATGGATCTTTTCATGTCTAACCCCTCCAGACAGCAAGGAGTGTATCTATCCTCAGAAGAGGTGAAAAATAATAATAAGTTACTCACAGATACTTTGCAATCTCTGGAAAATGGTGGAGTCTTTTCTATTAGAAGTTTTGAGAGTTCGTTTTATCCTGAAGCAATATATAAGTATGGATTTAAGGATGCTTGAGTAATAAATACAGAAGGTGATTTACTGTAGGTCAATGTATATTAAATGAATATTTTAAAGTTTTACATAGCGCTATTGTTTGTTGGAGTTTGTTTTGAGTTGCACGCCCAAGACACCAAAAAAACACTAACCGCTTACTTCTCTGAAGTGCGTGCGGGTAAGTATCAATCTATACCGAAGAATTTGTTTCAGCCGGAGAATGCGAAGACTACGTTGTCGTTGTTGGTGCCTTATCTGAAAGATA
>NZ_DATCSD010000395.1:0-9366 GCF_036568665.1 Ohtaekwangia sp.
TTACCGGAACAACAGCTGCGAAAAGTTATACAGGTTGTTTCGCCATACCGGCCATGTATGGCCACCCGGATATTCGCTATAGGTATATTTAATGCCAAGCTCATCGAACTTGCTGCACATCGCTTTGCAGTTGCTATAGGCAATGTCTTCTTTACCGCCCATCGCGATCCAAAAACTTTTCACATTGGTGTTGATGGAAGAAGCATTGTCTTTCATAAAATCATATTGTGGCTGAGATAAGTTGGGTTGATTGGTAAACCATCCTGAACTGAACACACCGAGGTATGCGAACAGGTTTGTGTTTCGAACACCGGCATGCAAGGTTTGGAGTCCGCCCATGGAAAGACCTGCGAGCGCTCTTTTTTTCTGATCTGTATCTGCACGATAATTTTTCTCCACAAATGGAATAGCAACCTGCTTTAATTCATCTTCGAACATGCGCAGCGATTGCTCACCGAAATTAGCGATACCACCGGTGCCAAGATTTCCATCCATCATCACAACCAGCATGGGCTTTGCTTTCTTTTCAGCGATGAGGTTATCCAGGATGAGATCGGTCTTGCCTTGTGTTGCCCAACCCGTTTCGTCTTCGCCACCGCCATGAAGTATATATAGCACCGGGTATTTTTCGCTGGTGTTGTCGTATCCGGGAGGAGTATATATATACATTCTGCGCCACGAACCGGTTACCGTGGAGTAATATCGTCTGGTATGGATATCACCGTGCGGTACATCTTTTACAGCGTAATAGTCATCACCGGGAAACGGTATTTCTATTCCGCTCGCCATCCGGCCCATTCCATAAAATGTCTGACTCGAAGGATCAGCCACAGCAACGCCATCAATCAACAACGAGTAGTAATGGAATCCTTCCGAGACCGAGTCGGTTGTAACTTCCCAAAAATCATTAGCATCTTTTACGAGATCATACTTTTTACCGAGATCGATCTGTACCTGCTTTGCGTCTGGCGCCTTGAGTCGAAACAACACGCGACTGCCCGGAAGTATACGCGGATATTTAGCAGATCGCACATTGGTAGAGGCTGCTGTTCCTAGCAGGGTATATTTTTCGAATAACTGAGGATTCGTTGCTTTGAAAAGCAATTGCGAAAACATATACAGATCGTTTTTCCAAACCTTGAAGTCATGTCCGCCGGGCTCAACATAAAAGATGTGCGGTATATTTATAGCCTTTGCATAGTCGTGCGTGCGTTGGCTGAAGAGCATCAGGTTATCATCAATGCCACAGGAGATCCATAGGAGCTTTAACTGTGTCTTCGCTTTATCAGGAGCAGGGAAGAGAGCTTCCGGGACTTTGGTATTGGGTGCAGAAGAGAAACCGCCCACCCACGCGAACGTGTCGAGGTTGCCTAAACCAAAGTTGAGCGATTGTCCACCGCCCATCGAGAGGCCGGCAATAGCACGATGCTCGCGGTCTTTCAGCACGGGGTACTTCTTTTCAATGAATGGAATCAAGTCATGCAGCAAGTCTTTTTCAAAGGTTGAAAACGCTTTTACTTTCGCGCTGTCAAAAACATTGCCGACTGCACGATCATCTTTCATGGCGCGTCCGTTGGGCAGCACAACGATCATGGGCGCTAGTTTATTGGCGGCGTATAGATTGTCAAGAATGATTTGTGGTGCTCCGCCCTTCAGCCATTCTTTTTCATCGCCTCCTATACCATGTAACAGATATAGCACCGGGTACTTTTTCTTTTTGCTATAGCCGGGTGGTGTATATACCAGGGCTTTTCGTGATACGCCTACGGTTGTTGAGGGATATGATATCGAATCAATTTTACCATGCGCAGCTTGATGCTGCGGAACATCAAAGCCATCGGGTGCTCGCAAAGCCTGCTGCTGTGCAGTGACTCGTGTGAACATGATGGGTAACAGAAAAATCAAAAGCGTGACTTTTTTCATAACATTTTTTGGGTTGGTGTTTTATTAGGTTTATTCCTGGTCAGACTTCATCGTTGTGCGCATCACAAATCCGATTTCAGTTGCGTCAAGAATTTGAAAATAAAGTGTTGTAAATACAATTAAACAACGACCAGTTATCTGAACTGCCTGAGAGCGGTGGTGAGCGGTTGGAAGAAGCCTATTTTAATAAGCGGGTAAATTCCGCTTTCGCAAACGTGTGCAAAATTCATCGGTGGCTTTAATTGGAAGTTTCCGCTTTTAGGATTCTCCAACTTCGGGCACTTAAATGTCGATTGGACACTTAATAACTGACGATCGATCTGAGCAAACATCACCAAACTAACAACTCTATGAGAAAACTTTATGCACTGTTAATAGGCATGCTTTCACTGGCATGTACGGATGCGTGGGCGCGGAGTGGTAGACTTTATTTCACGAACCTTCAACAACAAGCTGTCAAAGGGCAAGTACTGGATGAAACCAGCACGCCACTGCCCGGAGTAAATGTGCTGGTGCGTGGTTCAACCGGTGGCACTGTCACGGATGCTGACGGAAATTTTTCTTTGACCAGCGTAAGCAGCGATGATGTCCTGGTGTTCTCGTTCATCGGGTACAAATCAAAAGAGGTAAATGTTAACGGGCAAACGGTTATCAGTGTCTCGCTTGAAGCTGATGTTGTTTCCCTGAATGAAATCGTAATCACAGCACTGGGTGTTCAGAAGGAATCCAAGAAGCTGGGTTATTCGGTAACATCGGTAAAAACAGATGAGCTTCTCAACAACAGAACAACCAATGTAATGGAGTCGCTCGAAGGTAAAGTTGCTGGCTTGAACATTACGCCTCCTGCTGCCGGTGCAGGCTCGAGTATGCAGATACGCTTACGCGGACAAGCTGCTTTTGCCGGTGCCAACAATGCGCCACTCATTGTGATCAACGGATTGCCGATCGATCAGGGCGCGCGAGGCGCCAATGGAAATGGAGCGGTAAACCAGCGCGATCGCGGTGACAACCTGCAAAATATAAACCCCGATGACATTGAAAGTATGACGGTGCTGAAAGGTTCAACTGCTGCTGCTATATATGGTGCGCGCGCTGCGAATGGTGCTATTATCATCACAACAAAATCAGGAAGCAAAGGCCAGGGTATAGGTGTGGATTATACTTCAAGCTATACCAGTTCGCATGCGCTTAATTTTCTGGGTGAGATTACGCAAACCGAATATGGTATGGGAAGAGGTGGCGTAAGACCTCAGACACAAGGTGAAGCACAATCAAATGGTCAATTTGGTTTTGGTGAGCGACTGGATGGAAAGCCCACTGTAAATTTTGATGGTGTGATGCGTCCTTATTCTGCATACGAGGACCGACTGTTTCATTTTCTTCGTACAGGATCGAATTGGACAAACACATTGGGCATTTCAGGTGGCGGACCTAACGGAAGTTTCCGGATGTCTTTCTCCAATACAGATGCGAAAGGTATAGTGCCCAACAACGAGTATAAAAAGAGAATTTTCAATGTTGGTATCAATCACAATCTCTCGAGTAAACTGAGTGTACAACTGAATGTAAATTATGCTTCCGAAGAGAACATCAATCCTCCGCAGATCGGAACGCAAGGTGACGGAGCCATTAACTTCTTCGGGCGGATGTCTATATCTACACCGCTCAGTGCTTTTGACGAGAGTGCTATTAACCCGGCTACCAATGCTGAATATCGTACGAATGGATTTCTTGGAACGATAAACAATCCATACTTCCAGATTAAAAAACGTCAGTTCTTTAATGACGACAGAAATCGTCTGTTGGCAACAGCAACGCTGCGCTACAAGCTCACCGACTGGCTATATATACAGGGCAGGTATAACTATGATCGCGGCTCGAGCTTCATGGAGTGGAATCAATTGAATGGTTCAGGTGCAACATCAACTTTTGATGAGTTCGGCAAGTACAGAGGCCGCTATGATATTCAGCAAGACGAAACACAGGATATCAACGCAGACTTTCTCATTGGTGGCAATAAGGAATTTGGGAAATTCTCGGTTGATGCGAGCTTTGGTGGTAACACCTGGAGAACGCGATTCCAACAACATTCGCAGTACTCACGAAGCTTTACGGTGCCCGATCTGTATGCATTGAAGAATGGAACGATTACATGGCTTAATGAACCGGACCCACTGCTGCAGGGTTTCTCGCCCTATAACTTTAGCAAGTCGCGTATCAATTCACTCTATGGCTGGGCTGAATTCGGATATAACGGATTAGTATACATCAACTTTACCGGCCGACAAGACTGGTTCTCGGTACTGAACCCGAATGACAACAGTGTGTTTTATCCATCGGTATCAGGAAGTTTCATCTTCTCTGAATTGTTACGTGATCAGAACTGGCTCTCATACGGTAAGCTCCGCGCATCGTGGGCAGAAGTAGGAAGTGCCAATGGCGTAAACCCTTATGATGGTGTACTGAACTATATTATCACCCCGCCTTTCAACGGACAGACTACAGCGGGTATATCCGGTACGCTGGCACCGAATCCGGCACTAAGACCTTTCACCGTAGAAGAGAAAGAGATTGGTGTTGAGATGAGACTGTTTAACAACAGGTTGTTGTTGGATATAGGAGCGTTTGATAAAGTTACAACGGACCAGATACTGGAAGTGGCGATATCAAGTGCATCGGGCTATAACAACACGAAGCAGAATAAAGCGTCTTTGCAAAATCGTGGACTCGAAACGTTGATCGAAGGAACACCTATTCAGACACAGAATTTCAGTTGGACAACTTCCTGGAACAATGCATACCTGAAAACTGAAGTACTCGATGTTGGAAACGACAGTGGTACATTGTTGGTGTTATATTTTAATGGAACCGGAAATGAGTTCCTCGGTGAGTTAAGATATACCGAAGGGATGGCCATGAACCAACTATATACCCGAACGTATCGCAGAAATGCAAACGGGCAAGTTGTTGTTGATAATAACGGAAGACTGCTGGAGACAACCAGTGCAACACCAGGTGCAGAAAAAACAAACGGCTTTCTTCCCGTAGGCAGTTCTATTCCGAAATATACCGGTGGCTGGAACAATACATTCCGGTATAAGAACCTGACACTTGGCGTTCATATCGACTACAAATTTGGAGGAACCGTACTGTCAGCAACGCATTTGAATATGCTGAGACAAGGACATTCAAAGTTATCGCTTGAAGGCAGGAGAGAAGGAGAGGCTGGTATAGTATATCCGGCGGTATATGAAAACTCAGGCGAAGCAAATACATCGGTGGTTACCGATCTTCAAGGCTTTTATGCAGACTATAGAAACAAGCAAATAGGCGATCCATTCACTTTCAAATCTGATTTCATAAAGCTTCGGAATATATCCGTGTCTTACAACTTCACGAACGCGGTGCGGAAAATTCCCGCCATGAATTTCATCAAAGGACTTACGCTCACAGCAGGTTGCCGGAATGTCGCTATCCTCTATAAAGATCTGCCGGGACTCGATCCGGAATCTGTTCAGTCTTCCGGTGACTTCCGGGCTGGTTACGAAAACTCGGCACTTCCAACAACGCGTAACTATAATCTTACCTTAAACGCCAGATTCTAATACCATGAAAACGATAAAGCACTGTATACTTTTTAGCGCAGCACTTTTGTTTGCCACAGGATGCGACAAAGATTTCATCGAGGTGAACACGAATCCGTATGCTGTCTCTGAAATAGATCCGGCACTTCTCTTCGCAGGGGCACAACGTACTCACCTGGGTACATGGGCCGCGGAACATACCATCGTTCAACATTTTGTATGTCCCTATAACACCGGGGCAAATCTTGGCTTCAACTTTAATGAAGATATAGATCTCATTTGTAATCCGAAGTGGGATCAGTCTTATCCGACTACGATCCGAAACCTGGTTCAGGCCATGAACATTCTCGGAGACAACACTGAGCGTACTAACCTGATGAGTATGATTCGCATCTGGAAGGCGCAAACGTTCATGGGTGTAGTAGATGAATATGGCGATGTACCATACTTTAACGCAGGCAAAGCTGTACAGTTAGAATACTTTCCGACTTACGATGACGATGCTGCGATCTATGAAGACTTGTACAAAGAGATCAAAGAAGCATTGGCTGCATTTAATACCAGTGCCGATTATGTTCCGGAAGATTTATTCTATGGCAAGAACAGTCTGAGTCCTGCTGCTGATGCACCTGCTCAAATAGCAAAATGGAAAAAGCTGGGCAACTCATTGCTGCTCCGGTTGGGAATGCGATATACCAAAGTAAATCCGGGCAAAGCAGAGAGTATAGTTAAGGAAGCTGTTGCAGGCGGAGTGATGACTTCCAATGCAGACAACGCCTATGTGAAATATGGAAACGGAGCTGTGCATGCTGATAATAATAACCTTCGGAATTTTTCGCAGTTCAACTATGCAGCAGAACCGTTCGTTGATCAACTCAAAACAACCAACGACCCGCGCGCGCAATATATACTCGCTACTTTCCAGGATCCCGGTGCAGTAGTAAACGATACAGATCCGGATACGGAGCTTGCCAACCAGTTTGGTGTTCCCATTGGCAAAACAAGTATAGAGCTTGGTGATCCTAACGGACCATATCGGGGTGTCAGAGGTGCCGGACTCAATTATTCTCAAATGAACATCTGGATCGTGGCGTCACCATCAGCACCGGAGTTCTATGTAACCTACGCACAAACATCTTTGCTGTTAGCAGAGGCAGCCGTAAGAGGATGGGTAGACGGAGATGCACAAACGTATTATGAAGAAGCTATAAAAGCGGATATAGGTACATATTCACTCTATCCGCAAACTACACCCATTACCGAAGAGGCTATCGATATATACCTGGCTGAACCCGGAGTAGCATACGATGAAGCCACCGCGCTTGAACTCATCAACACACAGTACTGGGTGGTTAATCTTAGAAACGGAACGGAAGCGTATGCCAATTTCAGAAGAAGCGGTTATCCGGTTTTAAGTCCGAATCTCTTTAACGCCAAATTGAATGGTGGCTTTGCCAGAAGAATGTCTTTCCCCGATCGTGAAGCCTCTGCCAATGCAGAAAGCTACGCAGGTGGTGCGGCCGCCATTGGTGGAGACAATTTACTCTCACGCGTCTTTTGGGACATCCAATAGATATATATATATATCCTGAGCATGTATAGATATAGCTATAAAACAGGTTTCTTTCATTTGGATTTGATTGAAGGCGACTGACGCATGTCAGTTGCCTTTTCTTCACTTCAAAAGACGTTGAAAAATTCGGAGCGATCGAATCAACCCTGTGGAGCCCGTTGTATAAAATTCTCCGCTGACTTTTATTAGAAGCATTCGTTACGTTCTCAGTCGTTATTGCTTTACTCCATATACAAATCACAGACGTTAACCTTTAAGAATAGCATGTCCAGGAATTTTTTATTGATGTCGTTTTCTATCGTGTTGGCCATGGGTTTCATCGTGGTCACGCTCATCGATGCACATACCTATGCGGGATGGTTGCTGATGATATTTTTTGTTTCAGTTGCTGCTATACTCAGGCGCTATGAACTTTTAAAAGGTTACGCATTTACCGTAATGATTCTTGCTGCGGTAAGTTTAGCGATGTACTACCCGCAGTACTTCGTATCAGTTGGTAATGTCAAACTATCGATTCTTATTGTTCCGCTCATGCAGATTATCATGTTCGGTATGGGCACCGGTTTAAGCGTACGTGATTTTGTTGCTGTGATCAAAATGCCGAAGGGTGTCATCGCAGGCGTGTCATGTCACTACCTCATCATGCCGTTTGTTGCTTTTCTCATTACACGGATTTTTGCATTTGAAGATGAGGTGGCCGCGGGTATAATTCTGATCGGCAGTTGTCCGAATGGACTGGCATCGAATGTAATGACCTATCTGGCACGGGCAAATCTTGCTTTATCCGTGACGCTTACAGCTATATCTACTTTTATCTCGCCTTTGGTAACGCCACTGTTCATGCAGGTGTTTGCAGGCCAATATATACATATAGATTTCTGGGCGATGGTATGGGACATCACCAAGATTGTAATTATACCGGTATGTGCCGGGCTTGCTTTCAATAAATTTCTGCACGGACGATTCAAGGTATTGGATGATATCATGCCAATCATTTCCATGATCGGAATCGGGTTGATCATTGTTGTGATTACCGCAGCAGGTCGCGATGCATTACTGGTGGTTGGTGGCTATCTGATACTCGCTGTATTGATTCATAACCTGAGCGGATACTTCTTCGGCTATTGGTCTGCGCGTATGCTGCGCATGGAGGAAAAGGATTGTCGCACGATCGCGATTGAAGTTGGTCTTCAGAATGCAGGTCTTGGTTCAAGCCTGGCCCTGGCCATGGGTAAGCTCGCAACGGTAGGGCTAGCGCCTGCCGTGTTTGCTCCGATCATGAACATCACAGGATCTTCGCTGGCACTCTGGTGGCGCGGACGACCTCTGCCGGATACGAATAAAGCTGAAGAGACCGAAGACGACAATCAAATTCAACACGCCAAAACGTAATAAGACAACTATGAAGAACACAAAATATATACTTGCTGCCTTTTTAATTCTTACTCATCTTTTGCCCGGATATACACAACAGATATCGAAAGATGAACTCATTTTCCTGACTCCCGAATGGAAAGGTGAGCGTTACGCTGATGGCCGACCGAAAGTGCCGGATGCTATACTGGATCGCATGAAACTGGTGACGCTGGAAGAAGCGTGGGCCGTGTTGCGTAACGAAAACTATAAATATCAGTTCGAAGGTGAATGGATGACGATCAACCCCGATAGTGTGTTAGTAGGGCGAGCTGTAACGGCAACTTTTATGCCTGGCCGACCGGATATACATCGGGCCATTGATGACCGCGGACACGCGCGCGATGGACGAATCAAATCGCAGAACTCATGGCCTATAGATATGCTGACAAAACGTGATGTATACGTGGTTGATCAGTTTGGTGCCTATGAAGATGGCCCCACTATAGGAGACAACCTGGGTAACTCGATCTTCGCCAAGACTGGTAATGGTATAGTATATAACGGTGCGGTGAGAGACATCAACGGTTTAAAGGAGATCGGTTCATTTACCTCTTTCTTTCGCAGCTATCATCCATCTCATCACCTGAATGATCCGAAGGGACAACTGAACACAACCCTGGTTGGCATCAATACGCCCACGCGTATCGGTAAAGCTACCGTTATGCCAGGCGATGTTGTGCTCGGACGTAACGGTGGTGTCATCTTCATTCCTGCTCACCTCGCAGAGAAAGTAGTGAAGACATCGGAAGTCGTTCGTCTTCGTGATATGTTCGGACACCAGCGACTTCGCGAGCAGAAGTATACGCCAGGTCAAATCGATACACGTTGGTCGGATGAAATTGAAAAGGATTTTTCGCAGTGGCTCCGCGC
>NZ_DATCSD010000396.1:0-22615 GCF_036568665.1 Ohtaekwangia sp.
CTCACAAAAATGACAATCCGCTTATGCATCATTTTTGGTATTTACCAAGATTATCAGATGCGCACAGAATTTATGAGTTTACTGAAATTGGTAGGATCAATACCAAGATAATTGGCCAAATACTTATGCGGCACGAGTGTAAGTATATGCGGACTCCGTTTTAACAACTGCCTGAATTTTTCTTCTGAAGTATAGCATTGAAGTTCTACCATGCGATCTAACAAACCAGAGAAGGCCTGCGTAATTCCCAACCGCATCGCTTCCGAAATACAAGGATGTTGTTGCATGCAGCTGTTAACCGCTTCGAAAGAGGCACGCAGAAAGCGCGAAGGTGTAAGCGCTTCATAAAAAAATGCTGACGGCTTTTGCAGGAAAAAAGAATTGATCGATCCGCCAAAAGAAGGTGCATACGAAAATACCAGTGTTGCTTCACGACCCTGCTGATCGTAGTAAACAATACGCTGCACGCCATCGGTTACAAAGTATAGATACTTCTCTGTTTCACCGGCTGCGGTAATGATATCTTTTCGTTTGACCTGGTAAGTCGACCATATCGCCGTGAAATCATCAAGAGCATCGGCTGTGAGTGGCGCAAAGTGTGTAATAGCTTTCTGTAGAGCTTCCAGGTCTGCTGACATAGCGAGGTATATTCGTTATGCAGTTTACTAAATTCTCTTCAGTATTTTTTGAATGAGGCTAGTTGCAGCCGCAGCCACCGCCATTCTTACCTCCGTTGGCTCCGGAAGCACCTTCGCGGTATAATTGGAAACTGGTTTCGAACTTTTGCGTTTTGCGTGCAGCAAGCTCCATCTCCGAATCATTCAGGTGCATCTTCTGATATTCCTTTACTTGCACACATGCAGAAGAAAGCAGCATAACGCCCAATACAATAGCAACACTATATTTTCTCATAATCATTCTTTCAAATTGATGTTTCGCGATGTATGCACAACGTTGTGCTCATCTACTATAATACAGGCTATATCTTTTACCTGGTTGATCAGGTGAAGCCCGGCCTTAATTCCCATTACCATTACAGGCGTTGCCATGGCATCGGCTACTTCTGCACTGTTGCATATAATGGTAACGCTTTTTATACCCTGAACAGGATACCCTGTTTTCGGATCGATGGTGTGTGAATATTTTCTGCCTTCGATCATAACATACTTCTCGTAGTTACCTGAGGTAGCCACCGATACATCGGTAATTTGCATGGACGCAAAAGGAAACTCTTTTTTATCCGGGTCAGCAACACCTATCGTCCATGGCGTTCCATCGGGTTGCGTTCCCCACACAGTAAGATCGCCTGCTGCATTTACTATTCCGTTAGTAACGCCTTGCTTACGCATACAAGCTTTCGCGCAGTCGGCAGCATAGCCTTTTCCTATACCACCAAAGCCTATACGCATTCCTTTCTCCTTGAGAAAAACGGTTAATGCACTTCGATCCAACAAAACATTTCTGAAATTGATCAGCCGCACCATCTCCTTCGCGGTTCTCTCGTCCGGAAGTTTAGTCATGGTCTGATCAAAGTTCCAGAGACGCTTATCGATTGATCCATAGGTAATATCAAATGCACCCTGTGTAAGAGCCGAGATGCGCAGTGAACGTTCAATTAAATCGAACACTTCTTTATCTACCCTTACCGGTGCTATACCGGCCATAGCATTGATCTGGTTTGTCTGGCTCGCATCGTTATAGGTGGTGAGTAATGCTTCAATACGCTGTACTTCTGCTATAGCCTGATCAATCTTCTCCTGCGCCCATGCTTCATCCTCTGCCACAACAGAAAATTCAAACTGATTGCCCATCAGCTTCAATCCTCGTTTGTATATACCGGCAGTGGCGATCTTCTCCATATTTACCTATATAGCTATATAATTACTGCCCCGACAATGTTTTGGTAAGCTCCGCTATAAATTTATCCTGACTCTCGAAAGTATACCCATCCCACTGGCGAACTACTTTTCCGTTTGCATCGAGCAACACGGTAAATGGAAATTTACCGGAAGGATTATACTTTTCAGCCAATGCTTCATTCAGCTGAACCTGTTCTTTTGAAAGCTGGTTCTTTTTCGAGCGCGGAAAATCAGCACGCACCAACACCAGCTTCTCATCGGCCAATGAAACGAAGCCCGCATTCTCAAAAACTTCCTTCTTCATTTTTATGCAAGGCGCACACCAGTCCGATCCTGAAAAATTCAGGAGTATATATTTATTCTCACGCGTAGCAATTTCACGGGCAGCGTCCATATTGGAAAGCCATTCTGCCGGAACAACCGATAGCCACAAGAGGCAAGCAACCAACATCTTCATATATAGTATTATTTAAATTTAGCGTATAAAGTAATGATATCTGCATGCAGACCTGTAGAGCGATTATAGTGCCCGTACCGTATCTCCAATGAACTAAACTTCTTCATGCTCATAACCCCACCGGGAGGAGCATAGCGTATACCGGCCCCTGTCATGTTACTGGTGAGCGTAGACAGATCGTAGTCGCTGGTAAAATATGTTTCACTCAGATCATGCTGTTGATATGCTGCAAAATATTTCACACCATCCTGCTGATAGTGGCGATAGAACGGACTGACTGAAAAGAACGGAGTAATTTTAACCGGCACTTCCACCTCGAATGTGTTTGCCTGCAAACCCCAGTCATCTTTATAGTAGCGATAGTATGTACGAATGATAATGTTATCGCCCAGAAAATAATTCAGGCGTATACCCAGTGGCAGTTTTTTACGCGTGTCCGGTAAGTGCTCTACTTTATGACTGCCATCGGTAAAGTACGTCCGGTGGAATAAAGTAGCCAGTTGTCCTTTCTGATAAGCAAAGTCTGCCAGAAATAACACCTGCAGGCGCCTGGTCAGCACCTGGCTCAGAGTAAAGGAAGCACTATAGGAATCCCGCGGCTTGTTACCTTCAAGGCTGTTACTTCCGCGAAGCTCAATAGGCAGTATAACTTTCCATGTATCGAGAAACACTTGCCCCTTCGCGCTGAACTCGCGGTTTTTATCTTTCGATAATTTAGACCATCCGAGGCTTATACCTTTCGAGAAGTAATCGAACTCGGTAGAGAGCGATCCATTGATACTTATTGTAGATCGCTTCGCTTCATTAGCAATAGCATATGTAATCGAAGGATATATACGTTTGTCGCCCGAAGAAGCGGAGGATATAGTATTGGGATCAATCTTATCCGAAGAGGCTGATGAGTAAACGTCTACACCAATCTCCCCGGTAAGTGTATGCTTTCTAAAACGACTGTCGTATTTGGCAAACTTTACATCGATCGTTGTACCAAAGTCCGTCAGCTTTTCGGTGCCTATACCTCCGGTAACAGCCGAATTGTTTCCATCCTGTTTGTAATAACTCGATACAAAGTTTACTTCATCCAGTTTTAACTTCCGGTTTTTATAGACTGATGAATCCTGGAGTGACTGCGAAAACGCGGCAAGCGTTGAAAAATAGATACCAAAGGCTGCAAGTGATAAACGAAGCATATATGGGGGAACTTTCGATTTTAGCGCTAAAAATCTAAATTGAATTCTGTTCTAAATTCTGAAAGGAACAACGGTTGTAACCATTGAGTTCAAGCAGAAAGTACTTTTTCTTTGTTTGCTATGCAGCAATGATTTGCCAGCGAAAAAGAAAACAGGAAAAATATATAGGTATATACCCTACTGCTCACGGCACAATTACCATAGGCACACGCATGTTTTCCACGAGGTCGTCAAATGTTTCGCGGCTTTCTATAGTCATATTCTTATCGATCACCAGGAAGCCCAGCGGAGTTTTACGGGCATGTGCTTCGATGCGATCGGATACAAAACCTACTTCGGTTTTAAAATCATACGAGATACCCATGTCCTTTAGCATGTTGTCTTCCAGTGTAGCAAAATTTTTGGCAGCTTCTTCCTCGATCTTCTTTTTACTTTGAAATACTTCTTCGTTACGGGTAATCAAACGGTAGGTATAGAGCACAGTGAGGTGTGCCCGCAGTTCTTTTGCCAACGATGCTGCGCATTGCAATGCATGCTGCGAGGATTTTGAGAAATCTATTGTACAAAGAATTGTTTTTGACATACGATTGGAAAGGATAGTGCCTTTTCAGGATACGAACTTAGCGGGTCAGGCAGGCGATTTTCAGGACTTCCATCAATCTGCAAACTGATTTTTATCATATCGGAAATAGTTTCACCATCTGGTGCCAGTGTTTAAATTGCGGTACTATGTCTCATGCAACAAATTACTCTGAAGTATCAGACGATGCTTTCCGCGAAATATTTCAAAGTATGTCGGAAGGGATTATCATGGTTGATGAGGCCGGAATTATAAAGATTGCCAACCCGGTAGCCGAGCAGATCTTTGGATATACTGCCTCTGAACTTACCGGTATGCCACTCGAATACCTGTTGCCCGAACGCTATCGCGGTGGTCATGTGAGTTTTCGTAAAGCCTTTAATAACGATCCGCACCCGAGGCGAATGGGTTTTGGCCGCGACCTTACTGCACTCCGAAAAGATGGCGCTGAATTTCCGGTAGAGATCAGTCTCAGCTATACCAAGATGAAAGGTCAATTGCTGGTGATGGCGTTTATCAGCGACATCTCCCAGCGCAAAAAAGCTGAAGAAGCATTAAAACGCAGTGAAGAACAGCTCATCGTCTACGCAGCTGAGCTGGAGAAAAAAGTAGAAGTACGCACCGAAGCACTGAACCAAACCATTGTAAAACTGGAAGACGAAATCAGCGAGCGAAAAAAAGCAGAAGAAGAAGCGCGCAAGGCACTGGAAAAAGAGCGCGAGTTGAATGAACTGAAATCCAAATTTGTATCGATAGCATCACATGAGTTCCGTACACCGCTCAGCACTATAATGAGCTCGGCATCTTTAGTGCAGCAATACCTTGACCGGAACGAACCGGATAAAGTAGCCAAACATATAGCACGCATAAAATCATCGGTTAATCACCTTACCGCTATACTGAATGATTTTCTTTCCTTGGGGAAACTGGAGGAAGGTAAAATTGAAGTGGTGCGCGAAGTTATACCGGTAAGCGATTTTCTCAGCGAGGTAAAAGAAGAGATCATAGCCACCCTAAAAGAAGGCCAGTTGCTAAATATAGCCTGCACCATCGATGCAACAGACCTTACGAGTGATCCGCGCATTCTCCGAAATATACTCTTCAACCTGATCTCCAATGCAAGCAAATACTCGGATGCCGGCAAGAGTATATTTATCGAATGTAGCGGGTCAACTGCCGGTATATCTTTCATCGTGCGCGATGAAGGCATCGGTATCCCCAAAGACGATCAAAAACATATGTTCGACCGTTTCTTCCGCGCCAGCAACGCGGGCAACATACAAGGCACCGGTCTTGGTTTGAACATTGTGAGACGTTACGTAGATTTATTGGACGGAACGATTTCCTTTACCAGCGAATATGGCAAAGGCAGTATGTTTACCGTTACTATACCCTGGCAATAAAAGTATATGAAAAAGATTCTGCTTATTGAAGACAACCCGGAAGTACGGGAGAATACCCAGGAAATTCTTTCACTGGCCAATTATGATGTAGTAACTGCAGAAAACGGCAAGGTTGGTGTAGATATAGCGCAGCGCGAAAAACCCGATCTTATTATCTGCGACATTATGATGCCGGAGCTGGATGGCTATGGTGTGTTGCATATACTGAACAAGAAACCGGATACGGCCGGTATACCTTTTATTTTTCTTACCGCGAAAACGGAGAAGACCGATATACGCAAAGGCATGAACCTGGGTGCTGACGATTACCTGACAAAACCGTTTGATGATACCGACCTGCTTAATGCCATTGAAGCACGACTGCGTAAAAACCAGATGCAGCAAATGATGTATGAACCGAGTGCTTCAGGCCTCGACAGTTTTATACAGGATGCGCGGCAGGTGCTGAACCTGAAGGACCTGTGCAAGGATAAAAAAGTAAAGGTGTTTAAAAAGAAAACCGATGTATTCTCTGAAGGCGATGCACCGCAGTATATATACTTTATTAAAACAGGCAGTGTAAAAGTATTTAAGGCACACCCGGACGGAAAGGAGCTGATCACCAATATATACCACGAGAACGACTTCTTTGGATTCGAACCGATACTGGATGGCAATGTATATACCGAATCGGCTGTATCGATGCAGGATTCTGAACTGGTACTTATACCCAAGCTGGATTTCGTAACGCTATTGCAAAGCCACCCAGACGTATCGAAAGGATTTATAGCCTTGTTGTGCAGGAAAGTATCCGAGAAAGAAAAACAATTACTCAACCTCGCCTATAATTCTGTGCGGCAGCGTACAGCCGAAGCGTTGCTAAAAGTAACGCAGCTTAAAGACAGCAAGGATAACATTCAGATATCGCGCGATGATCTTGCCAAGATGGTGGGTACAGCATCCGAATCAGTGATTCGTGTACTCTCTGATTTTAAAGACGAAAAGCTGATTGAAATTGAGGGAGGAAAGATTCGCATCGTGCAACCTGCGAAACTCGAAAAAGTGGTACGCTGGAGTGTAGCCCGTTAACGACAGGTAACAATCTCTGTTGTTGATGCCGGTTGTATTGTATGAGTGGTGTGATCGATAAATACCCGTGCAATCATCAGGCAGCCGGAAGCAATGAGCAGCACCGTTATAACATGACGCACGCTCCACTGAAATCTTTTCATTAACGGATTGATCAAAGCAGTGAGTCCCAGCATAGCCGGCAATGTACCTATACCAAAGGCCAGCATATAGCTGAATCCCTGCCATGGCCCCTGCAGTGTGAGGCAAAACATCAGTGCCATGAACGTAAGACCGCACGGTAAAAATCCGTTGATCGCGCCTAAGAGTATAACCGAGCCCGTATTTTTCTTCTTCAGGTAATGGGCAAATATTTTTTTCAGTATCGCTATAAATTTAGCCAGCGCGGTGCTCACCAGCGGTATATGTATACCACTCACCCCGGCTATACCCATAACAAGCAAGATAACACCTAACAGTATACTGACTATATTTTGATATTGTGCCACCGGCAATAGCGATTCTGTTGATGCCGCAGCAAAACCCAGCAAGCTATAGGTAAATATTCTGCCAATGTTATATAGCAGGCGATTCAACCACGCATTACGCGACAGGTTTGTTACCGCCATCGCCAACGGGCTGCACATACCTATACAATGCATGCTGCCGGTAAAGCCCAATATCAACGCTGCATATAGCATCAGATGCTGATGGTTTCTTCTACATAGTAATCTTTACCCTGCATCGACCAGGTAAATCTAGCTTTATACATACCCGCATTGAGATCGGCCACCGGTATAAGCAGCAGACGATCGCTGGTAGCAGGTACTACTATTGTTCGGTCGTGCTGCGGGTTGGACGGACAGAATAACATCAACTCTCCCTGTGTTATCTGCGATAGTAATGCATACTCAATCTCCAATCCTTTCTGATTAATGATAATGGCAGGCTTTACCGAGAGTGCTTCTGTATTTTGCAGGCGTGTGATCTGATCCTGGTACTTCAATTCATCCTGGTAGTAATCTTTTGATACCAGGCTCACATCCTGCCGTATACATACCGTTACCAGTGTAGCTATAAATGCAGCAAACAATACAAACGAAACGATGATCCATTTTCCCCAATTCATATAGCGATACATTTAAATTTACTCTTCATCTTCTAACCGGCTTTTTACATCCGAAGATTTCCCTACCGGTCCTATAAATTTTGCTTTCACACGCTCGATCAATTCACCATCCTGGTATATACCGATCCTTACAACAGTACGGGCACCCCGCAATGCCTGTCGCGGTATCTTGATAAAAAAAACACCTTTAAAAATTCCTTCTGCTGGCACCACGATGGGTTTTCCATCCACGCGTTGCAGTATAGCGCCTTCAGGGGACTCCACCTTTGCAACCAACGATATTTCATGAAAGGTTTTATTAACAAACTCTACATTATACAGGTTAGATATATACCCATCATCGGTGCGTTGATAGAGTGTACCCGACACTTTCAGTATAGTAGTTTCTACATCCGAGCGTGTTGCCAATACAAAGGTGAGTATACCAACCAGGGCCACCAATACAACAGAGTATGCAATAACACGTGGGGTAATGATCTTCCGTATACGATTCTGTATAGAGTTATACGATGCAAAGCGGATCAGTCCCTTCGGCTTTCCAATCTTGAGCATCACATCATCGCATGCATCTATACAAGCTGTGCAATTCACACATTCGAGTTGTGTACCATTGCGTATATCTATACCGGTAGGACAAACATGCACACAAAGTTTACAGTCTATACAATCGCCATGCTTGGCGGCAGCAGCCGTTTCATTTTTCTTTAACCTGCCGCGTGGCTCACCGCGCAGCCAGTCATAAGCCACTACAATGGAATCCTTCACGAGTAATACACCCTGCAATCTTCCGTACGGGCACACCGCTATACATGCCTGCTCGCGAAAACGTGCATATACTCCATAAAATATACCGGTAAATACCATCAGCGCTATAAAGCCCGCCATGTTCTCTGTGGGCGAGTGACTGATAATATCATAGGTAGCCTGCACACCAATGATATAGGCCAGCACCGTGTGTGAAATGAGCAGTGATATCAGTATAAATATTATATGCTTGGTTGTTTTCTTCCAGAGCTTTTCAAAAGTGAGAGGTTCTTTATTCAGTCTGCGTTGTGCAGGCGCATCGCCTTCTATCAAGTATTCAATCTTCCGGAAAACCATTTCCATAAAGAGCGTCTGCGGGCACATCCATCCGCACCACACACGACCAAACACTACGGTAAAGAGTATAATAAATACAAAGAATGTGATCAGTGTTATAGCGAGTATAACAAAATCCTGCGGCCAGAAAGGTTGTCCGAATACTACGAACTTGCGCTCTACTATATTCAGCAACAAGAGCGGCTGTCCACCGATCTTCAAGAAAGGTCCGGCAAAAAGAAGCGACAGCAGAAATACCGTAACCACGATACGCAGGCGATGGTAATACCCGGAAGGTTTCTTAGGATATATCCATATCCGCTTGCCCTGCTCATCTACTGTAGCGATAGAATCCCTGAACTCTTCATCAAACTGGTATACTTCCTCTGTATTTACCATGACGCGATGGATATATTATAGCGATGCCTGTGCTTTTGTTTTTACAGAATCGATCGGAGCAACTTTCTGTTCGGGTATATATTGTTCTCCTTGCGGAGATTTTCCGTTAGCAGGTTTTGTTCCCTGCAAGCTCATAACATAGAATGCTACATCGCGCACATCCTGCGAGCTCATCGATTTACCCCATGCAGGCATACCCTTTTCAACAGCACCATTCTTGATGGTAGTGAATACATTTTTTATTCCGCCACCGTGTATCCAGTATTCGTCTGTAAGATTCGGGCCAATGGTATTACCGCCGCCATCGGCACGATGGCACGCACCACAGTTGTTACCCACAAACACCGATTTACCTTTCGCTATAATTTCTGCATCCGCTGTATACTCCAGGGCACTTTCGTCAATAACAAGAGCCGGTTGTGATGCCTTGCGTTTTTCAGCTTGCTGCTGTGCTATGGCTATCTCCGTATTATACTCTTCCGTAGAGAGCGGCAAAGATGCAGACAGGTGATATACTACCAGGTATACTGCCGACCAGCCGATGGTACCATAGAACAACCATTTCCACCAGGGCGGCAAATGATTATCGAGTTCGCGTATACCATCAAAGCTATGCCCCATATCAATATCCTGCTCCTGCGAAACCGGCACGGAAGCATTTAGCTTTTGCGATATACTGCTCCACAGCGAAGGCCGTGGTATATATACTTTCCCTTCCTTTGCAGCTTTTTCTTTTTCCGACTCTACGATCAATATGTTTACAATGCGAACCATATATAGGGCTACAAATACCACCAGCAGCAACACTATAAATACAAGTGTCGATACGGCATATACCGGCATCATGGGATCATTGATCGGATCATCCCAAAAAGTTTTGGCAGCGGTGCTCTCTTGTGCCCAGGCAGCGGTCGTCAGCAGAAAGCCTGCCAGGGATATATATATCTTTTTCATGATCATTCCGGTTTAGCATTTGACAAAGAATTTTTCTCTCCCTCTTCCATCGGCAGATTCTTTAGTTTATCGATCACGTTACGATCCGCGGTAAAAACCCACCAGAGCAGACAAAGAAAAAAGAGAAAGAAGATGACAAAGGATATCACAGGCCACACGGCTATGTTATCAATGTTTTGCAGAATGTTTTTATACATATATGCGTACGTTTAGGAGTGATACCAGTTATTTATTCTCGGCAGTAGCATTTACTTTAATGTCTTTACCCAGGCGTTGCAGGTAAGCGATCAGCGCTACGATCTCGGCCTCGGGCATTACTTCAATACCATCAGCCTTTAGTGTATTTACAATCTCACTGGCTTGTTTATCGAGATCATCGTTCGCTATAGATTCGTAACCTTCTTCGTAGGGCACACCAACCTTGCGCAATGCAGCGATCTTATCGGCAGTTATATCTTTATTAACGGTCTGCTCAAACAACCACGGGTATGCCGGCATAATAGAACCGGTTGAAACAGCATCCGGGGCAAGCATGTGATTGTAGTGCCAGCTGTTGGAATATTTACCGCTGATGCGATGAAGATCCGGACCGGTGCGTTTCGATCCCCAGAGGAACGGGTGATCGTATACAAACTCTCCGGCTTTTGAATATTCACCATAACGTTCAGTCTCCGAGCGGAAAGGTCGCACCATCTGTGTATGGCAGTTCACACAACCTT
This sequence comes from Ohtaekwangia sp., assembly GCF_036568665.1. Lineage (GTDB taxonomy): Bacteria > Bacteroidota > Bacteroidia > Cytophagales > Cyclobacteriaceae > Ohtaekwangia. Next base: position 10,818 of record NZ_DATCSD010000396.1, read on the forward strand.
CTCGGATATATATATCACGGCCGTGTACTTCCAGCGGAGTATATGGTTTCACACTGGCTATCGTAGGAACATTGGATTTGAGTAAAAATGTAGGCACCATTTCTATAGCACCCCCTATCAATATAGCCAGCAGTGTGAGTACAGTAAATATCACAGGCTTATGCTCCAGCACGCGGTGATGCCATCCGCCACTGGTAGATATATAGGCTGGTGCTAATGGAGCCGCTTCCGTTTCTTCGTTGGCAATAAAGCTTCCTTTATAGGCTGTCTTGATCAGGTTATAGGTCATGATGATAGCACCGGTGAGATATAGGGCACCACCGGTAGCACGAAGCGCATGCAAGGGAAGAATCTGTACGGTTGTTTCAAGAAAGTTCTTATATACCAGGAATCCGTCCGGGTTAAATTCTTTCCACATCAGACTTTGCACCACACCGGATACATACATAGGCAATGCATAGAAAATAATACCGAGTGTACCTAACCAGAAGTGGAGGTTGGCAAGCTTCGGAGAATATAGTGTTGTATTCCACATGCGTGGCACAACCCAGTATAACATAGCAAAGATCATGAAGCCATTCCAGCCAAGACCACCCACGTGCACGTGTGCTACGATCCAATCTGTAAAGTGCGCTATAGCATTTACATTCTTCAGCGACAGCAGTGGCCCTTCGAGTGTAGCCATACCGTAGGCGGTAACAGCCACCACCATAAATTTCAACACTGCATCTTCGCGTACGCGATCCCACGCACCGCGCAACGTCATCAAACCATTCAGCATACCACCCCATGACGGTGCGATCAGCATAATGGAGAATACAGTTCCTAATGATTGTGCCCAGTCAGGCAGTGAAGTATATAACAAGTGGTGCGGACCTGCCCATATATAGATGAAGATCAGCGACCAGAAGTGTATGATGGAAAGACGATATGAATATACCGGGCGGTTAGCAGCTTTCGGCAGAAAGTAATACATCATGCCCAGGAACGGTGTTGTCAGGAAGAATGCCACTGCGTTGTGTCCATACCACCACTGCACTAACGCATCCTGCACACCGGCATACCAGGAATAACTCTTGAAGAAATTTACCGGCATCTCGAAAGAGTTTACTACGTGCAGCACCGCCACCGTTATGAACGTAGCGATATAAAACCAGATCGCTACATACATGTGTCGCTCTCTGCGTTTGATGATGGTACCGATCATGTTCCACCCGAACACAACCCAGATAACCGTAATCGCCAGGTCGATCGGCCATTCCAGTTCAGCGTATTCTTTGGAAGTAGTTATACCGAGTGGCAGTGTAATGGCGGCAGCTACAATGATCAGTTGCCAGCCCCAGAAATGTATCCAGCTAAGCTTGTCGCTGAACATGCGCGTTTTTAATAAACGCTGCATCGAGTAATATACTCCGGCAAACATAGCATTGCCTACAAAGGCAAAGATGATCGCGTTCGTATGCAGCGGACGAATGCGACCGAAGGTAGTATACTGCAGATCGAAGTTGAAGATCGGGTAAACAAGCTGAATGGCCGCAGTAAGACCAACCAACATGCCCACCAAACCAAACACAACTGTTGCAATAATAAAGGCTTTGACAATCTTGTTGTCGTAACTGAATTTTTCCAATTCCATACACTTACTTGGTTTGAACCACTATATATTTTCAGATCTAAAAGTATAGCCGGATCAAAACACGGAGGATGACCTTGGTTAGGCGGAAGACTGATTTATGTCAGGAAATAAAAAAGCATGCACAGTACAGAAAATAACCTGTCCAACATATAATAAAAAATGGTATACCCGGAAGGATATACCATAAAGCAGATGGGCTCATTTATCACCGCACTATCCACTTTTCTTCTTCTCTTTATCATCAAAGAGCATACGCACGGATGGTGTATAGGTATCGTCATACTGGCCGCTTTTCATCGACCACACGAAAATTCCCAAAAACACCAGGGCAATGGTAAGACTGATGCTGATCAGCAAAACGATAATAGTCATATATCAATAGATCGTTCTTTCAAACTCGTAACTTTTAAATCGGTCGAAGGCAGCACGCTCCAACGTTTCGCGATGGTTCGGGTGCGCGATCTCGATAAGGGCTTTGGCACGCTGCCGCATGTTCTTACCATAGAGATACGCCACACCATATTCCGTTACAACGTAGTGGGCATGCGCACGCGTGGTAACCACACCGGCTCCGGGTTTGAGCAGCGGCACAATACGCGATATACCTTTGGCCGTAACAGAAGGGAGCGCAATGATCGGCTTACCGCCTTCTGATAGTGCTGCTCCCCGGATAAAATCCATCTGGCCACCTACACCGGAATAATGATAGGTGCCAATAGAATCCGAACATACTTGGCCGGTAACATCCACTTCTATAGCGCTGTTGATGGCCGTTACTTTCGGATTGGTGCGTATTACAGCCGTATCATTCACATAATCTATACCCAGCATCATAACCGAAGGATTATCATCCACAAAGTCGTATAGCTTACGACTGCCAAGCATAAACGCAGATACAATCTTACCGCGATGTTTCCGCTTGAACTGGTTGGTAATTATACCTTTCTCTACTAACGGTATAATTCCATCTGAAAACATTTCCGTATGCACCCCCAATCCTTTATGATTACCCAAACTTGCCAGCACGGCATCGGGTATAGAACCTATACCGGTTTGCAGCGTTGCACCATCTTCCACCAGCGAAGCACAATGCTCGCCTATGCGCATAGTGATCTCCGATATATCTTCGCACGATACAACTTCCGGAAGTTCCTGCTCGGCATATACAACGGCATCGAAGTCTGAAATTTTTACAATGCCATCGCCCAACGTGCGCGGCATACGCGGATTGACTTGTGCAATAACATGTTTTGCTGTTTTTATAGCGGCCGCAGCAACATCCACCGATACTCCCAGGGAACAGTAGCCATGCTTATCGGGTAATGATACCTGCACCAACGCTACATCGAGCGGAAGTATATTTCTGCGAAACAGGTTCGGTATCTCACTCAAAAATACAGGTATATAATCGCCACGACCATCGTTCACGGCCTCGCGTACATTGGCCGATACAAACAGCGAGTTAACATGAAAGTTCTCTTTATAGCGTGGAGCGGTGAACAAGGCTTCGCCCTGCATGCTGATGCTCATAAGCTCTACATCGTAAAGCTCGTGTGCGCGGTCTACAAGCTTGCGTAACAGGTAATGCGGTGTAGCTGCTCCGCCATGAACAAAAACACGATTACCCGATTTGATTGCTTTTACGGCTGCTTCGCCAGAAATATATTTTTCCATAATGCACGAAGTTGAGTATTGAAGATGAAAAACTGTTGATTCATTTTACGACTTGTAACATAGCGCACGGCCAGTGAAGAAAATCCTACCACACTAATGCTGCTCACGGGCATCAGTATAGCTGCTACGAGTGGTGTGAGATGCCCGGTAACAGCAAACGAAAGTGCTATAGCATTATACAGAAATGATATAGCAAAAGCCGCTTTGAGTATATGCGTAGAAGTTTGCGCCAGCTCTATAAAATAATCGAGCGAACTGGCCTGGTCGCCTTGCAGTATACCATCGCAGGCCGGAGTGAACACAGCGGTGTCGTCTGTGATCGCTATACCTACATCACTCTGTTTTAAGGCACCGGCATCGTTAAGGCCATCGCCTACCATCAGCACTTTTTTACCTTGTGCCTGCAGGTTGCGAATAAAGGCAAGTTTATCGTGCGGACTTTGATTGAACAGGAACTGGGTTGATGACGGAAATAACATCTCCATCTTTCCCAGGTCGCTGTCGTTATCGCCCGATAGCAACGCTACACATTTTGGTCCGAGTCGCTTTAGCATGGCTTTCATATACTTGCGCACCGGTGTAGCAATGCTATAGTGTCCTCTCACAGCATGATCGATCGAAACAAATACGTACGAAGCGTTGGTATGTTCTATCGGTTCGGCCCCGGTAAACAGATAGGAGCCTACACGCACAATATGTCCGTCTATAATCCCTTCTATACCTTTACCGGGTAACTCTTTATAGCCGGATACTTCGGCATTACAGCCTGCATGTATATATTTTGTTACGAGCGAGCTTAACGGGTGCGTAGAATAACTGGTGAGTAATTTTACCCAGGCAGTTTCTTCTTCCGACAAATTACCGGTGAATGTTATATAGGGAGTTTGCCCTGTGGTGATCGTTCCTGTTTTGTCAAATACAACGGCATCGATGGTGGCTAGCCGTTCAATAACATCAGCATTTTTCAGGTATAATTTATGTCTGCCAAAAACACGCAGCATACTACCATAGGTGAACGGTGCTGCCAGTGCCAACGCACAAGGACATGCCACCATCAACACCGAAGTAATTACCAGCCACATAGACGATGGCGCTGTTATATACCAGTATATAGCTGTGATCAATGCTATACCCATTACGATCCAGGTAAATCTGCGTGCGGCCTGGTCGATAATCTTTTTATATTTACTCTCTTCTACTTTGCGAAAAGCTTCATGATTCCACAAACTGGTAAGATGACTCTGTGAAGTTTTTTGCTCCACGGCCAATATCACCGGCTGACCAATGAGTCGGCCACCCGCATATACGATCTCGCCCTGCAATACTTTTACCGGTCGCGATTCTCCCGTAACAAAACTATAGTCGATATAGGCCTTCGCATCCAGCAGTATACTATCAGCGGGAACAATCTCCATGTTGCGTATGCGTATCTGGTCGCCTCGTTGCAGATCGTATATCACCACAGGCTCCCAGCCAGCGGGTACACATTTATGCACTGCCAGCGGAAAGTACGATTTGAAGTCGCGCTCGAAAGAAAGTGTCTCGTAGGTTTTACTTTGAAACCAACGCCCGATCAACAGGAAGAACACGAGCCCGGTAAATGAATCGAGATAGCCCGGACCTGTAGCTGAAATTATATCGTATGAGCTTCGCAGAAATAACGCCAGCAACCCCAGGGCTATGGGCACATCGATGTTGATCTGCTTTTGGCGGAAGCTTGCCAGCGCTGCAGTGAAATAATCGCGAGCGCTATAAAAGAACACCGGCACTGCCAACGCCAGGTTTAACCACGAGAACGTGCGCATCAACGCAGCATCAGAATGATCGAGCCCGAGATATTCCGGGAAACTGAACAACATAACGTTGCCAAAACTAAACCCTGCTATAGCTAGCTTTAATACGAGCGTTTTATTACCAGCAGGTTTCTTCTCTTCCTTATCCAGTATAATTTGTGGTGCATAGCCGATCTTTCCCATCAGGCTTACCACGGTGCTCAGGTTAACCGTGCGCGGATCGAAATCAATAGCAACGGTCTTCTGAATAAAATTTACTTCCGATTTTTTTATCCCCGGATTGAGTCGCTCCAGGTGCTCCAGCAACCATATACACGATGAGCAATGAATCGCTGGTACAAATAATCGCACACGCGAAAAATCCGGAGAATCAAACTCAACAACCTTCTTCCGAATAGCAACATCATCGAGGTATGCATAGGTATCATCCAAAGATTTACCCTGAACACCGGGCGCTGACTCAAATGTATAGTATTCACACAGGTCGTTCTCCTGTAATATTTCGTATATCGTTTTGCAGCCGTAACAACAAAAAGATTTTTCTCCTATATAAAAAACCTCATCGCATGTTTGCCCGCAGTGATAACACTTTAATGCTGTTGCTGATTGTTGAACCATCTTGTAACGGTATATATACCGGTTATGCCTCTACTTCTTCTCTTTTCAATTTGTATGTCCAGATAAGACGATCGGTGTGGTTCACTACATCTTCTGCCAGACTTCCATTCATCAGATGACCTATACCTTTTCTGCCGTGTGTAGCCATCGCTATCAGGTCGCCTTTGATCATTTGCGTAAACCGGATGATGCCTTCTTCTTCATCGGGATGATTGAACACATGCACTTCATAATCCTTCAGCATAAATCGTTTCGCGAAAGTTTTCAGGCGCTCCATCGTAATAGTGTCCGAAGTAAAATTGAGAGGCGTATTGATCCAGAGTATATGCAGCTTTGCATTGAAGAAATTCTGAAGCGCCTTTACTTTCATTACCAGGTCTTCCTGGTTTTCGAGTTCCAGTGTATTCGGAAAAACTATATCGGTAATAGAAGCTTTGGTGTTGCCTTTGGTGATCAGTACCGGTATTGTTGCATTGCGCACAACCTTCTCGGCATTGGAGCCTATAAAAAACTCGCGTATACCGGAGGCACCATGCGAGCCCATCACGATCATATCAATGGATTCATTCTCGGCATGATCCATGATCATCTGCGATACTGCGCCAAACTCTACGGCACGTTCTATCTTTACTTGGTTGGTATTATATTTTGTTATCAGCTTCTCAAATTCACCGATCGACTTTTCTTTCAACTCATTTAATAGCTGCTGTTCAAAATTGAGTACAGGCATTAACAGCGTATCGTGCATCACAGGAAGTTCAATTACATTCAGCAAATGCACAGTGCCTTTTGACTGTTGAGCAATATCAAGTGCCAGGCGAAAAGCATTTATAGCAGGCTTCGAAAAATCACAGGGGACAAGTATCTTTTTCATAGCGGTGATGTTTAATGAATCAAATGTATACTTCATTTTTCCTCAGCGAGTTGATAAGGGTCAACCGGAAAACTGATTTATGTCAGGTTATTTCGGCAAGGCAACAGATTGAAACAATTTAATACTGTCGGCCAGTTGTATACCGGTGCGATGAGCAATAGACCTGGCTACTGCTACATTATTTTCTTTCATGCGACTTTCATCATTCGGTCGCATCAGCCATAGTGTACGGGAATCGATCAGCAAAGCGTCTTGCTGCAGAATTACTTTATTAAAGACTTGCCGGGCGTGCTCCGTTGAACCGGAACCAAGTGTTATCGCTATAACAGGTTTATACTTTAATGCAGCCGTTGCCTTTACAAAATTTGTTATCGACCAGTCGGGCGTCCAGTTATAGGTGTTGGCGCATAAAACAAATCCGTCAAACGAGGCAACATCTATCTCTTCCGTCTTTCTTACCGTGGCAATGGTAACGTCTATATTTTCTTCTGCTAGTGCTTTGCCCATGCTCAGGCATACCTGCTCATCGAGGTTGTAGATCGGATCAGGATCAAAAACGATCAGTATATTTTTCACAGGCTTTGTAGCCGAAAAATGCCAGAGTCGCGCGGGCCCTCTTCTTTCAACCCACAGGGTTAAGGCAATCCACCCCACAGCAATAATTATACACGTGACCAGCATACGCTTGAATATTTTTTTGCTTGTATCCGACAGTCTCATAACAAAATATATACAGTTATAAATATGGGAGATGTTATTTCTGAAATGACTGACGCCACTCAACATAAAAAATGACTTATATCATAACGGCAATAAGTATCTGGTCGTGATGAACATCAAATCTTCCACTGACGATTATCAGTAAACCACTCTTCCGGCAACGCTATATTTGATCACAACATTTATCTTATGCGTGTATTGATCTATAGCTCACATCCCTACGAAAGACCTTTCCTGGAAAAAGAAGCAGGGCAACACGACCTTGCTTATACCGAACAACGCTTATCGCTGCAGACGGCACAGCTTGCTGAAGGATTCGAAGCGATCGCGATCTTTACTGCCGATGATGCCAGCGCACCTGTGCTGCAAAAATTAGCGGCCATGAATATCCGCTATATAGCCTTGCGATCTGTAGGGTACGATCATGTAGATCTTACAAAGGCGCACGCGTTAGGTATACATATAGCCAACGTACCGGAGTACTCGCCTTATTCGGTAGCAGAACATGCGGTTGCCTTGCTTATGGCTTTAAACAGAAAAATTGCTGAGAGCCGTTTACTAATACAACTGCAGGACTACCGGCTGGATATACTTACCGGTTTTGATATACATGGCAAAACGGTTGGCATTGTAGGAACCGGAAAAATAGGAATGGCATTCGCCAGCATTATGAAAGGCTTTGGCGCACATATACTGGCCTTCGATCCGATAGAAAATCCGGAAGCCTCTTCTTTGGGAATACGCTATGTACCGTTTGATATACTGCTAAAGGAGTGCGATATAATCTCCCTTCATTGTCCGCTGAATGAGCATACAAAATATCTTTTCTCGCGGGATGCCTTCAGTAAAATAAAGCCGGGATGTATATTGATCAATACTGCCCGGGGCGCCATCGTTCAGACAGAAGCATTACTCGATGCGCTTGATCAAAATCAAATTGGCGGTGCCTGCCTGGATGTATATGAACGTGAAAAAGCAATATTCTTTCAGGACCTTCGCGGAAAGATTATCAAAGACACTCAGTATACACATCTGTTGTCTATGAAAAATGTACTCATCACCGGCCACCAGGCGTTTCTCACAAAAGAGGCGTTAACCGGTATTGCCCGCACTACATTACAAACTATAGCATCATGGGCAAAGGGGCAGCGGGCTGCAAGCGAACTATAGCAGCCCGCTTCATCACTATATACCATCAAACAGTTCTATCGACTCCTGGTATTTTGGTTGAATAACATTCCACTGAAACTGCTTGCGTATATTATTCGCATAGTTTGTAAGACCGGGATCTTCACCATGCACGGTAAATACTGTTTTGGGTTTTGATGTAAAGTTTTTCATCCACGCAAAGAGCTCATCACGATCGGCATGACCGGAAAGTGATTTTACATTTTCAATTTTACAATTCACCGGTACTTCTGTTCCGAAAATGCGTATAAAAGGTTTCTTATCCAGCAAGTCGCGACCACGTGTGCCGGCAGCCTGGTATCCGGAGATTAATAACGTATCCTGCTCATGCGGCAAGCGATGGTATAGATGATGCAGAATGCGTCCGCCCGTCATCATACCACTCGATGAAATAATGATCGCGTTGCTTTTAAGATCATTGAGTGCCTTGGAGTGCTGCACCGTTTTTGTAAAAACGATCATGTTTGTCTCCAGGCTTTCTGCCAACTGAGGCAGAGAGAAATTTACTTTATGATATTGCGGGAAACCGGTATATAAATAAGTGGCAGAAATCGCCATGGGGCTATCGATATATACCGGCACATCGGGAATCTTGTCTTCCTGCATGAGCTTGCGCAGGTAATACAGAAGAAGTTGCGTACGCCCCACTGCAAATGCCGGTATCAGTACAATTCCCTTGCGTTGAAAAGTTTCATTCACAATGCGCTGCAAATCACCTTCCGGATCGTATGCTGCACTGACTTTATCGCCATAGGTGGATTCAATAAATAATACATCCGTCTGTTCAATGGCAGCCGGTGCATGCAATATCGGATCATGCGAACGTCCGAGGTCTCCGGAGAAAACAATCTTTTTATCCTGACGATCACCATGCACAGTCACTTCTGTTATAGCAGAGCCCAGCAAATGTCCTGCATCGCGAAAAACTATATCGGCCCGTTTATCAATGCGAATCGTTTCATCGTAGTTATAAGTCTTTACCAACGGAAACACATGCTCTACGTCTTGCGCTGTATAAAGCGGTTTAGGTTCGCTATGTTTAGAGTATCCTTTATGCGCCGCATACGAAGCTTCTTCTTCCTGTAACTTGGCGGAATCTATCAGCATAATCTTCATCAGCTCTGCTGTAGGAGCCGTACAGTATATAGATCCGGAAAATCCTTCTCGTACCAGGCGCGGTAAATATCCGGTATGATCGATGTGTGCATGGCTGATCACTACTGCATGAATGGTAGACGGATCAACCGGAAATTCATCCCAGTTCTTTACACGCAATTCTTTTAATCCCTGAAAGAGACCACAATCAAACAGCATTCTGAAATCACCTATATCCAGAAGGTAACGCGAACCGGTTACTGTACCTGCTCCTCCGAGAAATTTTACCTGTACATTCATAGAGTATATTTTTTTAAAGTTGTACTTCCCTCCTGCCTGTAAGAATGACGAAGATCATCTTTCGAAATGTTTCTCGTCAGGAGGTAAATTTACCGTAAAGCAATATTTTAGAAAACGTTTCATAATTCCAACTATAGCATCATGAATTCTGAACTAAGTCATTTGCTGATGGGTAAAGATCTTCGCACCAACAAGCGGAGTCAGGCCATTATTCTGCGAATAAAAGATCAGCCTGCGTTCGATGAGCTATTCGCTTTCCTGTTTCATCATGAACGTCCGCTGGTAATGCGCACAGCCGATGCTATTGAAAAGATAACACGCACACGTGCTGAATTTCTGCAACCGCACAAAGCTCACCTGTTCAGTTTACTGAAGACTTCCGATCACATTGAATTGAAATGGCATATAGCGCAACTGCTGCCCAGGGTAACATTGCTGGAAAAAGAGCGCGAACAGGTATGGAATACTTTACACTATTGGGCATTGAATCCCAACGAAAGCAAGATCGTACGCGTTAATGCATTACAAGGACTATATGATCTTTCATTGCAACATCCGGAATTGAAAGAACAATTTATGCATACGCTGAATGGCATGGAACATGAACCGATTCCTTCCATACAGGCACGCATTCGAAAACTGCGAAAACTAAGCCGCTAGACTTAGTCTTGCGCAAGCTATAACTGATACGGCTCAGAGCAGATCATGACAAATGTCATTGGCATTCGCGGGGGTATTCACTCCCTTTACCATTGTACTCGTGTGTTATGATAAAAAATGATTTCTTACCGCAGTTGGTCATATTGCTTCTGTTATTAACAGGATGCAGAAATACCAGTCGTTCTATTACCAGTTCTCCCACCCCAACACCGGTCGCGGCAGAATCGATCGCGATATATACTCCTTTATATATACCACCTGACTCTATCGATGCAATCTTTCATAAGCTGAACAGCCCGGAAGCTACCCGAAAATTCTATAGTGCCATAAAAAACAGTGCAGTCTGGTTTAACGGAAGTATACGCACCGAGCGCGCAGATTCGCTGCTATCATTTCTGAGAGATACCCGCTATTATGGTTTGCTTCGCAATAATTATCATTATGACATTATTGAACGTGATCTCTCCAAGCCAGAATCACTTTTGCATCTGGATATACTGCTTACAGATGCGTTTCTTTCGTTGGCCAAAGATTTAAAATACGGAAGACGACCTCCCAAAAATCCTTACACAATTGATTCTCTTACGAATGGCGTATTAGCAACAGCCCTGCAGCAACAGAGTATAAAAAAAATTCTGCGTGAGCAGGAGCCCGCTTTTCGCGCATATCATAATCTCAAAATTGCCTTGCAGATAGCCATTGATACGCTTGACAATAACACGAGACAATTGTTATTGGCTGGCGCAACGAATGATCTCATCACGCCTCAAAAACATATCAGGCTTATCGAGATAAATATCGAACGCTGGCGTGAAGAAAATAATATTCATGAAAACCGGTATATATTGGTAAATATACCTTCGTTTCTGCTACAGGTAACAAATGCCGATACGCTTGTTTTAGAATCCCGCATAATTACAGGAACACCGGAGAAGCAAACTCCGGAGATCAGCAGCCGTATCGAGTGTATCACCATCTATCCTTACTGGCATGTGCCTAGAAAAATTGTTATTGAAGAGTATCTCCCGCTGATACAAAAAGACACCACATTCCTGCAGCGCAATAATTTTGATGTATTAAATCGTGACGGAAAAATTCTGCGAAGAGATAGTATCGACTGGAATAAATTTAACGCTAACTATTTTCCTGTTTCTTTACGCCAGCGTGAAGGAGTGGAAAACTCCCTGGGCGTTATCAAATTTCAATTCGACAACCCGTATGCAGTATATCTGCATGACAC
>NZ_DATCSD010000397.1:0-6635 GCF_036568665.1 Ohtaekwangia sp.
TTTCACATCGTGAACATAGTTATCGTGTACCGATACATTATACATTGTAAAATGTCCGCGGTTAGCAGTAAGATCGCAGCGAGGATCTGTCTTTACCATCATACCGGCAAAACCTGAACCTGGTATTTCTACGTGATCAACCTCTACATCCGAACTCAGGTCTGTTACTACAAAGGAATTAGAACCATCTTTAGAAGCTTTCGCTTTAATTCCATAAGTATAATTTGCATCACCGGTTCCGGTAATTCTGAAATAGCGACTGCTGGAGAACCACATTGCATAGCCCTTATCGGAGTTCTCTACATTTACAAGTCCACCACAATTTTTGATAATGATCGGCTGAGCAGCCGTGCCTTGAAAATTGGCAAATCGTATAAAGCTTCTGTTACCCGCTTGTATACAAACAACATCACCGGGTTTAATTGACAAAGCCTTACCATCAACATTTGTTTCGTTTAGCCCAACCGTGTACTTACAATTACAATTTTGCGCCCATGAAAAATGTACCATCAAACAACCAAACACCACTAAGACAAATTTCATAATTGATTTTACCTTCATGATTCTGACATAGATTTTTTTAGTTTAAGTATCCATCAGCACCTTGCTGATATCCCATGAAATTGACGACACAAAAATATTCTCGCTGGAAGAGTTTATTCTTTTCCATATACACATGGACTTACATGCGAGAGAGTTTTGCGGAGATTATACCTTCAACTAGAGACGGGGTAGAGCGTCAACAACTGAGCAATTAAATGCACACTCAATTGCAATTCATGATATACTTTGGTAAATCAATGATGAAGCTCTGTGAGATTAAAACACGGCTGTAAACGAAGCTTCTACACAAAATATTTTATGTGCTGATGAATGTGAGATATATAGTAAAAAGATTTTTTTAAGAAATCTCTTTTACGCTCGTAAATATTTTTAAAGGAGTAAAAGATAAGCTGTACTATATACCGATAAGTAACGGAGAAGAGTATAAATGAAGAAAGATAATGCGACTTACCACTGTAAAATTTTTTAATTTGTTTTTTTGTGAAGCATTCTCTGTTTGTTTTTTTCTCCACTCATGACAATAAAGTGTGGAATGAGACATAAAATGTTTTAGTCAAAAAATTAGTTATCGCACAAAAACAGTACAGCATAACTATGCACTCATGATTACTTATCTGGAAATAAATTTAATGATGCTAAGTATATACTTGTGAAGAGATTCTTCGATGAAGAGAGATCGGGACTTCCTGTTAAAAAAGCCGTGCCTTATCCATAGACTATAAAAGAAAAAAACCTGATGTGTGTTTACATCAGGTTTGTACCCAGGGCGGGACTTGAACCCGCACGACTATTACTAGCCACAGGATTTTAAGTCCTGCGTGTCTACCAATTCCACCACCCGGGCAGACGTTTTTGGATTTCTATTATGAAACCCTGGTGCTAAATAAAAAAGTGTGAGGGGTCTCACACTTTTATTTTTTTATTCGATCGTTATTCAGACGATCAATGAGCGGGAAACGAGACTCGAACTCGCGACCCCGACCTTGGCAAGGTCGTGCTCTACCAACTGAGCTACTCCCGCTTATCTGGGCCCTTTGTTTCGTAAAGGGAGTGCAAATTTAAAGCTGAATCCCAAATTTCCAAATTGCTCCCTTTCAATCAGGCAGATTTTTTTAATTCTTCAAATTCTTTTCGAAGCTCTGCTGCGTGCTGCTTATTCTTTGAATGCAAAATATGCTTGGGTACTCCTTTCAGCTCAGATATTAAACCCACGGCCTGAAACCCACGAAGTATATAATAGGTTATATCAACCTCCCACCAGAAAAATCCCTGGCGTGCTGCTACTTCATAATAGTGGTGGTTGTTATGCCAGCCCTCGCCTAAGGTTAGTAAGGCCAGCCATATACTATTACGCGACTCATCGTTCGACTCGTAACGTTGTGTTCCGAATTTATGCATGATCGAGTTGATGGAGAATGTACCATGATATAAGATCACGGTGCTAAGGAAGAAGCCAACAAACAATGTTGAGAAACCCGCAGTAGTAAACATGGCTAAAATACTTCCGCCATTTACAATTCCCCCAAGAGCCATTACAGTTAAGGCCAAAATGGTTGGCGGCACGAGGTAATGTTTATTAAGCCAAACCAATTCAGGATACTTTGCATAATCGCCTATAGTTTTATAGTCGGTTTCTTTAAAGTCAGGTCCTACGATCCATCCTATATGCGAATACCAAAATCCATAAATCTTCATAGAGTGAGGATCTGCCGGTGTATCACTATGGCGATGGTGATGACGATGATGTGCTGCCCACCAGAGTGCTCCCTTCTGTGCAGAAGTTTGCGCCATAAATGCGATTACAAATTGAAACCAGCGTGATGTTTTATACGACTTGTGTGCGAAGTAACGATGATAGCCTCCTGTTACCCAAAACATGCGCGACACATATAGTATAGCACATACAATCCAGTCGAATAAAGTAGCGCCAGTCAATATAGCTCCCAATGGAAGAAGATGCACTCCCAGAAAAGCAAGCTCCTGTGCAAGGATAGGTTTTCTGCGCACCTCAGGTGTTAATGTTGTATTTGTCATTAGTCTTTATAACAAAGATTCGGGAAATAAATTCAGTCCGCGCGGATACCAACAAGCATCCTATATCAGGCACAAAGTTAAGGCATATTCGAAACAATCATTTTGGCATGTAATAATTTCTTAGCTCGCAAACAACTGTGTGGTAGTCAATTATTTCGCATTACTTTCTTTAAGCGGGTATGATGGCCCGGTTTTGGTTCGTATCTTGCAGTCCATTTTCATAAAATGAATCAGGCGCAGACCATAGCACTTTATCAACCTTTGCTGCACACTATTGCTTATAATCTGGTGCGCTGCAAAGAAGATGCTGAAGATATAGTGCAGGAAACATTCATGAAGTGGTTAAGCATCGATCAGCAGAAAATTGATAACACGAAAGCTTACCTGGTTCGCGCTGTTACCAATAATTGCCTAAGTCATTTAAATTCTCTTCGAAGGAAGAAGGAAGAGTATATGGATAACGTTTCCGAAATGATAAAACATTTTAAAGAGACGAACCTGGCTCACCTTGATATGGACGCTGCCATTAAAGTATTGCATGTCAAACTCGAACCTCTCGAGCGTGCTGTATACTTGCTGAAAGAAGTTTTTGATTTTGATTACGAAGACCTTCAACAAACATTCGATAAAAAGAAAGATCATTGCCGCCAGTTATTCTGCAGAGCAAAGAAGAAATTAAGTGAAGAAACTTCTAAAATAGATTTGCCTGATACATCCAAATTGCTGGAGAGTTTTCGAAACGCCTGCCATTTTGGAAACGCCTCCGACCTCATCCAGGAACTCAAAAAGGATATTGCAGAGGCGATCTCAAAAAAATTCTGATTTTTTTCTCCAGGCTTGTCACAGATTTTTAGTTCGCCAGTCTTACACTATACGAGCGCCAAAAGCGAACGTATAAATTAATATTTACCTACAACCAATTGCACACATGATTGTCATTTTTGCATTTTTTATCGGACACTGGTACCTCTCGCTCTTTTTCCAGACTTTTTTCCTGCATCGCTATGCATCGCATCATGCTTTTACGATGAATAAATTTACCGAGAAAGTATTCTTTGTGCTCACGTGGATATTTCAAGGTTCAAATTATCTGAGCCCGTATGGTTATGGCGTAATGCACCGGATGCATCATGCTTTTGCCGATACGGAAAATGATCCGCACTCTCCCAAATACGATGAAACAATCTGGAACATGATGTGGAAAACAAAAACCATCTATTCGCAGATTGCTAATCGCGAAATGGTTGTTGACAAGCGTTTCACCGAAGGTGTGCCGGAGTGGGAAGCCTTCGATAAGTTTGCTCGTTCATGGCCGTCCAGAATTTTTTGGGCTGCTTCTTATATAACGGTATATGCTGTTTTTGCAACACATTGGTGGTTATGGTTATTGTTACCTATACATTTCCTGATGAGCCCAGTGCATGGTGCTATTATCAATTGGTTCGCACACAAGTACGGCTACAGAAATTTTGAGGTTGGCGATACTTCTATGAATTTCCTTCCGGTAGATTTTTTGATGATGGGCGAAAGCTATCACAATAATCACCACAAGCATGGAAACCGTGCAAACTTTGGTGGTATTCGCTGGCACGAGATTGACCCGACTTATATTGTTATTAAGGTATTGGATAAGCTAAATATTATTCAGCTTGCCAAGCGCAAAGAGATTGCTATCGAAAACGTAAAGAAAGCAGCGTAGGAGCTATAAAGTTTTAGCGCTGATTTTTAGAAGCCTCTTGATCAAAATATCAAGAGGCTTTTTTATTTTGATCTGAATTTGCTGAAAGAAAAATTAACAGGGAAATTAAAGCAAAAGAAGAGAGCTTCAGGATACAGCGGACATGCTGTAAAAAAGAAAGTGGTGATGGAGGGAATCGAACCCCCGACACAAGGATTTTCAGTCCTTTGCTCTACCAACTGAGCTACATCACCGGGAAATTTGCCTGCCAGCTTTGTTCGACAGGGGCACAAAAGTATGTAAATTTATATTCGGTGCAAAACCCTAATTGAATTTATTGGAATTAATGGAATAAGGTTATTATCGCGTATGATTCAACAGATCGTTTTTATCCTCACCCTGGGCGCTGCAAGCTGGTTTATATGGAAACGTGCCAGCCGTATACGTGCTAATATAAATCTGGGCAAAGACAAAGAAATTAAAGACAATCCCGATCAGCGTCTGCAAAACATGATCCTTGTTGCATTTGGTCAGAAAAAAATGTTCAAGCGACCTGTACCGGCATTTCTTCACTTACTCATTTATGTAGGGTTCATCGTTATAAACCTCGAAGTGCTTGAATTTATAATTGATGGTGTAGCGGGAACTCACCGAATATTCGCGCCATTCTTGGGAGGCTTTTATACTGTTCTGATGAACATCTTCGAGTTTTTGGCAGTGGGTGTTCTTCTTTCTTGTGTATTCTTCCTTCTTCGTAGAAACATTTTGAAATTGAAGAGATTTTGGTCAACGGAATTAAATGGTTGGCCTAGACTCGATGCCAACATCATTCTTTGTACTGAGATCATCCTCATGCTGGCCATTCTTTCTATGAATGCTACCGACCAGGTTCTGCAACAAACAAATGAACACTATATCTCCACCGGAAAATTATTCTTCAGCTCGTTCCTGATTCCTGTATTTCAAAATCTTCCGGAGAATACATTGATTTTTATTGAGAGGTTTGCCTGGTGGGGACACATCATCGGTATTCTGGGATTTGCTATATACGTTACTTATTCAAAACACCTTCATATTTTCCTGGCATTCCCGAATACATACTTTGCCAACGTAGAGGCTAAGGGCCACATGAAAAACATGCCCGTGGTAACGAACGAAGTGAAAATGATGCTGGGCCTTGCAGAAGCAAGCAGTGCACCTCCTGCTGAACCAGGAAGATTTGGAGCAAAAGATATAAACGATCTCTCATGGAATAATTTATTGGCTGCTTATTCCTGCACCGAATGTGGTCGATGTACATCTGAATGTCCTGCTAACATCACCGGTAAGAAACTTTCTCCGCGCAAGATCATGATGGACACGCGCGACCGGATGGAAGATGTAGGTAAGAGTCTTGAGAAGGGCGGTCCGGGATTAGAGGACGGAAAATTTTTACTGGGCGACTATATAACAAAAGAAGAGATCAATGCCTGCACAAGTTGCAATGCTTGTGTTGAAGCATGCCCGGTTATGATTAACCCGCTTGAAATCATTTTAGAATTGAGACGGTATATTGCCATGGAAGAGTCCGGATCTCCGGCTTCGTGGAATTCTGTGTTTCAAAACATAGAGACTAATTTCGCTCCCTGGAAATTCTCTCCAAGTGATCGCTTCAATTGGTCAAAAGAAGAAAAATAATCAACGCCATATTCAGTAACGACTAACCACAACCATGACAGTACATACCATGGCCGATATGGCCGCAAAAGGCGAAACTCCGGAAATACTTTTTTGGGTAGGATGCGCAGGATCTTTCGATGATCGATATAAGCGTGTAACAAAAGCACTTGTAAAAATTCTTAATGCGCTTGATATAAAATTCGCAGTGCTCGGTACCGAAGAAACCTGCACGGGAGACCCCGCCCGAAGAGCTGGCAATGAGTTTCTTTTTCAAATGCAAGCCATGAGTAACATTCAAGTGTTGAATGGTTACGGGGTTAAGAAAATAGTTACTGCTTGCCCACATTGCTTCAATACAATCAAGAATGAATATCCGGAGCTGGGTGGTAATTACGAAGTTGTTCATCACTCTGCGTTTCTTCAGGAGTTAATCAACGAAGGAAAAATAAAAGTAGAAGGCGGAGCTTTTAAAGGAAAGAAAATTACCTATCACGACTCTTGCTATCTCGGCAGAGCCAACAATATATATGAAGCTCCGCGCACTGTGCTTGCTGCACTCGATGCTGACCTGGTTGAAATGAAGCGCTGCCGTACTACCGGCCTTTGCTGTGGTGCCGGTGGAGCACAAATGTTTAAAGAACCAGAAAAAGGAAATAAAGACATAAATGTAGAACGCACGGAAGAGGCACTGGCTACCGGA
>NZ_DATCSD010000398.1:0-4300 GCF_036568665.1 Ohtaekwangia sp.
TGATGCACGCTATCTCGCATTGATCCTTACAAAGAATATAGATGTACCCAAGCTGGTTGTACTCGATAATGGTATACAACTCGACACACGCTATGCAAAGTTCTATCGCAATGCTGTACAACAACGCATTGCCGATGAATACTCATACGATCAATACTGGGCGCGTATAGAGGCTGAGTTGCCAGGTAAAAAAATGATCTATATATCACCCGATGGTGCCTATAACCAGATCAATCTCAATACACTCAAGAAACCCGATGGCGATTACGTACTAAATCGTTACGACCTGGTAATTCTCGGCAACTCAAAAGACCTTATCGCTTTGAAAAGTAAAAAAGCAAAAGCTCTGCGGAAAAATGCTACACTCGTAGGCTTCCCGGATTACGGAGCAGGAGATATAGCGGCACTCCCCGGAACAAAAACGGAGATCGATAATGTAGCCAAAGTATTAAAAGCATCGGGCTATACCGTTACACAGTTCACACAAAAAACGGCTACCGAAAAAAATCTGAAAGCAGTAAAAGGTCCTACCCTTATACATATAGCAACACACGGATATTTTTTACAGGATGTTGAAAGCTCCGGAGTAGCGTTTGGTGTGCAACTCGAAAATGCCAATGACAATCCATTGCTTCGCTCGGGGTTGTTATTGGCTGGTGCATCCGGCACGGTGAGTGGTAAACGGATGCCTAACCTCGAGAGCAACGACAATGGTATACTTACAGCATACGAAGCGATGAACCTCAATCTTGAAGGTACTGACCTTATTGTACTCAGCGCATGCGAAACAGGACTCGGTGATGTGAAGGCTGGTGAAGGAGTATATGGTTTGCAACGCGCGTTTCTGGTCGCTGGTGCCGATGCACTCATTATGAGTCTGTGGAAAGTAGACGATGCTGCTACTAATCAATTAATGAGCAGCTTCTATACTAACTGGATCAAGCTGGGTAATAAACAAAAAGCATTTAAACAAGCCCAACTCCAGCTCATGACTAAATATAAAGATGCGTATTATTGGGGCGCGTTTGTAATGATGGGACTTTGATGTGCGCATGTGTTTAGGTGTTTACGTGTTTATGTTGCAGTTACGCGCTGCGCTATATATACTCAACGTAAACACATACACACGTACCAACGTAAACACGTACCAGTACACACGTAAAAACACAAACACGTAAAAAATGGAATTAAAGAATTTAGGAGGTTCTTCAGTGAAGGTAACGCCAATGGCGTTTGGCGCATGGGCAGTAGGTGGATGGATGTGGGGCGGTGCAGAAGAGAGTGCTGCGCTGCGGGCTATACGCGCTTCGTATGATCTGGGTATAACAACCATCGATACAGCTCCGGTATATGGCTTCGGACGCAGTGAAGAATTGGTCGGTCGAGCAATGGAAGGTATCGCCCGAGATAAATACCAGATACTTACCAAGTATGGTCTCAACTGGGAAACCGCTGAAGGTGAATTTTTCTTCGATACTACCGATAACAGCGGAAAGCCTTTGAAGATATACCGTTACTCCGCTGCTAAAAAAGTGATCAAGGAATGTGAAGACAGCTTGCGCAGGTTGAAGACTGACTATATCGACTTACTGCAAATACACTGGTCGGATGCCACTACACCTATAGCAGAAACGATGGGGGCTGTAGCCAAACTTATTGAGCAAGGTAAAGTACGCGCAGCCGGTGTTTGTAATTATACCGTAGCGCAGGTAGATGAAGCACTCAAAACCGTAAAGCTTGTTTCGAACCAGGTGCCCTATAGCATGATCAATCGGGGTATAGAGAAAGATGTAGTAGCCCAGGCGTTGCAAAAAGGCATGAGCATTGTTCCGTATAGTCCGTTACAGCGTGGATTACTCTCGGGTA
This sequence comes from Ohtaekwangia sp., assembly GCF_036568665.1. Classification (GTDB taxonomy): domain Bacteria; phylum Bacteroidota; class Bacteroidia; order Cytophagales; family Cyclobacteriaceae; genus Ohtaekwangia. The sequence continues at coordinate 1,867 of NZ_DATCSD010000398.1, forward strand.
AGATTAAACCCGGGCATAAATTTGGTGAAGGCGATACACGCGAGAACAATAAGTTTTATACCACCGAAAATATCAACCGCGCCAATGCACTACTGCAAAAGATTAAGCCTATAGCTGATGCTCATGGAGCTTCACTGTCACAACTGGTAATCAACTGGACTACACGCCAGCCTGCTATGGATTGTGTATTAGTAGGTGCCCGTGATGAACAGCAAGTAAAAGAAAATGTAAAAGCGCTTGACTTTAAACTCTCAGACGAAGAGCTCAAGAAGATCACACAAGCAGCAAACGAATTTATACTTGCAGAATAAAAAGTGTCCCACAGATCTCACAGACTGACACAGAATAAATGCAGGAGTTATTTCCCTCAGATTTTCGCAGAAAGAAATAATAGCTGAAAGCTAAAAGTAAGAAGCGGTATATTTTTGCTTTGCACTTTTAGCTTTCTGCTTCTTGCTCCCTCACGAATAACTGGAATTGAATATCGAACAAGGAACAACGAATAACGAATGCCGAAGTATAAAGTCCGGAAGACCGAAATCTGTAAACGATTAACGGTTAACGGATAGCGACTAACGCTATAATACCGGCTCAATCTTCAACAACATTCCCGGGCTCTCGGTTGCTATATACAGATATCCATCCGGACCTTGCGATACCATGCGCACGCGGCCGATCTTTTCGAGTATGCGTTCGTGTTTTATATACTTACCGTTCTCAACTTCCACACGTGCTATATGTGTTTGCGCGAGTGCTCCCACCAGGAAATTATTTTTCCAGTTCGGGTATTTATCGCTCGATACCTGGGTTGCTCCGCAGGTAGCAATGGAAGGAACCCAATACCACACCGGTTGCTCCATGCCTTCTTTTTCAGTTATATCCGTAATGGGTGTACCATCGTAATTTATACCGTAAGTAATTACAGGCCATCCGTAGTTCTTGCCTTTCTCTACCTTGTTCAGCTCATCGCCACCTTTTGGTCCGTGTTCAACGTCCCATAGCTCACCCGTTGTTTTATTGTATACCAGTCCTTGCGGATTACGATGACCATAGCTCCATATTTCCGGCTTGGCTCCGGCTGTTCCTACAAAAGGATTATCGGTTGGTACTGTTCCATCTTCGTTGAGCCGAAGTATTTTTCCTAAATGATTGCCGAGGTTCTGCGCATTCTCTTTTGTGCCACGCTCACCGGAAGAGAAGAAGATGTGACCGTTGCCATCAAACACAATGCGCGATCCGAAGTGAACTTCCGAATCAGCGTACGGCTGTGCCGTGAACAATTCCTGAAAATCAGTAAGCGCATTACCATTCAGCTTAGCCCGGGCAATGGTGGTACCTCCTCCACCTTCACCGGGCTTGGCATAGCTCATATATATCCAGCCATTGGTAGCATAGTCGGGGTGTGCTATAATATCGAGTAAACCTCCCTGACCATGTACATATACGGCTGGCACATTCTCGATCTTCTCTGCGAGTAATTTTCCATTCTCTATAATGCGTATCTCACCCTTACGCTCTGTTACCAAAATTTTTCCATCCGGAAGAAATGCTATTCCCCAGGGATTTTCCAACTCATTTGTTAATGTGTCGATACGAAATTTCAGTTTCTCCGATTCAATCACCGGACTTACTGTAGTTGTCTGTTCTGAACCATTTTTTTCAGAGCAACTAAAAACAGCCAACGCTACAGACAGGTATAGTATACCGTTTTTAAAATTCATAGTATAATTTTTAGGGATATAGTATAATTCCAAAGACGAAGATACAGATCGCCTTTCTAAAAGAGCAGGATTTATGACGAAACGAAGCTATTACCTGCTATTCGGGTGATTTCTCCCCATTTAATTCACGTACCACATCGACTATGCTACGCTCATTGATCTTTACATCTTTCAATGCTGCTTTACCGTCTTTTACACTTACAACGGCATAGGCTACCTGCGTGGCATCAGCTTCCGAAGTATCAGCCTGTATCTGTATTCCGCGATAAACTTGTTCTGCATCAGCGGCCTTCGATTCTTCCATGTAAAAACGTTCAAACGGATATTTTATCCAAAGTGTATAAGGCTCATAGCTTGTGACATGATCTACCTTTGCCTTTACAAAGTCGGTCCCTTCTGGTTCATACATCGATACCTTCGTAATATGCGCAAACCCTGCTGAATCGGCTAGCCATACATATATATCCTGGTCGCGTTTCCATTCCTTATCGTCTGTAACAAGAATGTGGCTCTGCTCGAAGTTCAATGTTATATACTTTCCTCTGAAAGGATCGGCCGGATCGATGGGTGCTGTTTTAAAATGATAGAGTGTACCTTCATCCAATACAGTTTCCTGCTCTACGATTATCTGTGCCGGAACAAACCACTGCACCAGACACATAATAACAAATGCGGGGATCAATAATTTCTTCATAGCCTTTTAGCGTATAGTG
>NZ_DATCSD010000399.1:0-10935 GCF_036568665.1 Ohtaekwangia sp.
TCCTGTATCACCAGCTTATCGTTCACATATATTTTAAAACTATCACCTCCCGGCTCAGGAGTAAACGAGAACAGGATGGCACTAAAAACAACCAGTGCAATTACATTACTGGTTTGAAGTTTACGAATGATCTGTTTCATGGTCTTAATGTTTAAGGTTTATAATTTCATTTAAAAGGTCCATGTCAGGTTGGTTCCTGAAGATTTACACGTCAAAGAAACGCTGGCGGATAATGTGCTGTGTATATCCTTGACCATTGGAAAGCATTACTTGATCATTCGCACGATTGCATTTCGCATCAGAAACAGTTCCGTTGTTTTTGGGCATATTATTTTTCAATATTGCCGCATGGAAAATACCATGTTCGATCGGATCGGGGAGGAGAATATCAAAATGCTGGTCGATCGTTTTTACGATCTTGTTTTCGATCATGAGCAGATTGCTCATTTATTCAAGAGCGATAAAGATGAGATCAAGGAGAAGCAGCGTTTGTTTCTTACACAATTCTTCGGTGGCCCTGCTGTATACTCCGAACGGTTCGGGCATCCACGCCTTCGGGCACGCCACATGCCTCACTCCATCACCGAAGACGATGCTGTGGCATGGCTATCGTGTATGGCCAAAGCCATTGGTACTTTGCCGATTGAAGAGAGCTTGAAAGATGAGTTGTTCAAGCGCTTTGTGCCCACAGCCATGTTTATGGTAAACACCGGAGAAGAAACCTGATATATACCTATATCATTTCTCGTTTCAGAAGAAACTATACATCTCTTTACTCCATTTTATCGGATGCTCTTGAGACCCAATCCGGTGCATCATTGATCTTTTGTCGCAAGAGTAAATTCAATTGCGCTGCGTGATGTTGCACATGCCGCATGTTATAGAGCAGTATCTCCGGTAATGCAAAGCTTCGGTCTCCGGGTTCCTCCCACTGCTCGTTCATTCGCTCTTCCGTAAGACTCGCAATTAACGCACGGCACTTTTCACGACTTGACTGGAGATATATCAACAGCTCTTTTTTACTATATATTTTATTGGGGATTATATCATCTACCGCATCTTCAGCAATATCATCGTTTGGGCCAGCCAGTGTAAAGGGCAGTGAAGAAGCGAAATTTACGGGAGGAACGGTAAGGTAATAATCCAGGAACACAAGACAATGATAGGCGTTATAGAAAAACTTTTTATCAGTATACCAGTATTCTTCCGGCCAGAGTTCAATAGCATTTTTAAGCATATCGATACTGGCTCCGAATTGCCGCCACAGACTTTCCTGTAAAATATTGATCATGATTAAAATATCAGCAATATAAATCTCTACTACCTGCTCAAGTATTCTATCAATATTAATATATCGTTTGCAAGCAATCAATACGGGTCTGTCTCCCTTTTTGTCGCCCGCATTTCTCCTTTGTGATCCTTTTTGTCCTATAGCAAAAAAGTATTCTACATTTTCGTTACCCAATATTGCATTGTGGTATGTTAACGCATGGCAATATTCCCTCGATGCGGTAACGGCTGCGCCTTCAATCATTCAAGAGATCAGAGAATATGCGAAAATTAAAAATCAGTCGGATCGAAGTATCGCTCACATTTTTATTTCTATTGATTGTGCTGGCGTTCTTCCAGAACAGCACACACCAGCGCACGATCGAAAAGGCGCTCAATGACTCCAACATTGCCCGAAAGGTTCTTACACGTCTTCAAACCTGCCAATACCTTACTATGGCTATGAACGTGGAGCTGCGCGGCTACGCACTTACACACGAAAAGAAATATGTATACCTGCCGTACGATTTCATCAAAACCTGGTCTGACACGTGTATCTATCGCATCGATAGTCTGCTGCATATTCAGAATGAATTTTTCACGGAAGGATTCAGTTCGCTGGCAGAGTATAAAAAAACGTTGTTCCTTACGGCCGATCATACCGATAATCTCAGCAAGCTGATAGACCAAGGGAAAGACTCACTCTTCCTGGTGCAGTTCAAAGACGAGAGTATGAATAAAGCACTGGCTGATAAATGGAATAAACTCACCGATATTGTGCGGCCCTTTGAGAACCGGGTGATTGAAGATAACCTGACACGCTACGAAGAATTGAACAGAATAAATTATGCTATAAATCTATTGCTCGTGGCACTTTCATTGCCGGCAATCATCTATGCTATTGTTTTGCTGCGAAAAGAAATTTCGCGAAGAATTAAACTATTGCGCGATTTCCATGCCTATAACCAGGATCTCATTTTCAATGACGGACAAGAAATAACGGTAGCCAACGATGAGTATATATTTGGATACTACAAGAAATCAATCAATTCGTTGTCTGATTTTATTCATGCGATAAGTTCAGGAAACTACACCATCAACTATGCCGGTATAGATGCCAACAATCAGGAGCAGAATAAAAATACATTGGCTGCCAAGATCATTGATCTGCGTAATAAACTCCGCACATCAAAAGAAAATGATGCAAAAATAAACTGGCAAAATGAAGGTCTCACATCTTTATCATCCATCGTTCGCTCCAATCAGAATGATGTTAACCTGCTGTCAACGGATATTGTACGCTTCCTCACAAAATATATAGGTTACCAGCAGGGAAGTATATTTATAGTACATGATGATGATCCGGAGAATATACATCTTGAAATGACAGCCTGCTATGCATTCGACCGGAAAAAGTATATTCAGAAGATCATCAAACCCGGAGAAGGACTTGCCGGACAATCATACCTGGAGCGTCACTCGATCGTGCTCACAAAATTACCGGAAGGCTATACGCAGATCACTTCGGGTCTTGGCGATGCTACTCCCGGATGTTTATGCATTGTGCCTATGATCCATAACGGAACGATTGCTGCTATAGTAGAAGTGGCTGGCTTTGCTACACTGGCTCCGCACCAACTGGAATTTTTAGAGAAGTGTGGCGAACAGGTTGCCTCTGCATTTCTGGCATTGAAGATGATAAACAAAATGAAAACCGTTTTGAATCAAACCACGGTCGATGCACTATAGATCTCAACGCTATCATTGCTACTTCCGAAAATATAGCATTGTAAAATCCTTTTAACTTAGTTATATTCGGTATAAGAGCCCATCGCAATCTGCTACTCTCAGGCAGAGCGATGGGTTTTTGCGTTATCAGCGAAGTGTTGTTTAAACTACTAAAACCCAAAGACCCATGTGCACCTACAACATTCTTAGCATTGACGGAGGTGGCCTCCGCGGCATTGTACCCGTTCGTATACTTCAAAAGATCGAGTCTATTACGCAAAAGAAAATACAGGATACATTTGATATGATGGCCGGCACCTCTACCGGAGGTCTGCTTGTATCGTGCATGACTTTGCGCGATAGCAAGGGCCAGCCTAAATATAGCCTGGACGATATCGGAAGTATATACATCAACAAGGGCGACATTATCTTTCCTATACGATCGGGTATCGGTAAATTTTTTCATCGCTTCTCTAATTTGTTCTCACCGGCCTATAGTGCCAGCGGTCTCGAAAAAGTATTGAAGGAATATGTAACCGAGCAACGGATAAAAGAAGCCCTGCGGCCAATTCTGGTATCGACTTACGATCTGAATAGCAACAAGCCGGTGTTCTTTAAATCGAGCGAGGCTAATGATAATGAAGAGGCTAATGCGCGTATATATGATATATGTCGTGCAACATCGGCAGCACCTACGTATCTGCCGGCCTATACTTTTCAGTATAAAGGCAATCGCCTCACTGGTATAGATGGAGGAGTATATGTAAACAACCCTACTATGGCGGCTATTGCCGAGATCAGTAAATATGGCAACAGAGGCTACTATAAAAAGAAAGACGGCACCGATGTGAAATATAGCGACATCCGTGTGCTTTCGCTGGGCACCGGCAGTTACAACGGTACCATTACAGAAAAGGAAGCAGTAGGCTGGGGCGAACTGCAGTGGGTAACGCAGATAACAAATATTATGATGCGCGGTGTTAACCAGACTACCGATTATGAAAGTGGTGAGATGCTCGACCCCGGAAGTTACCTGCGCTTAAGCATAAACATTCCTGAAGAAAAATATTCCGACATGGCCGATGCCCGAAAAGAAACACTCGATTACCTGGAAAAACAAGTAAGTGAACAGGTGACCGATAACACAGATAAGCTGGCGGCCCTGAAACAGTTTCTGGCAAATCTATCAGACGAAAAAGATTATACCGGCTTGCAGGCAGCGTTGGTCACGAACTGAGCCAGGCATAGATTATAGCAAGATCCCGTTTCTCCGTCCATAGGTTGTGAGAGACGGGATCTGTACGTTATAGGCAGTCCATCACATCTTTTATACATGAATAAATCATCATCCATCGTTTTTTAACTTTTTATTCCGATCCTTGCTTTTGGAAAAGCCATGGATACCAACAGTCAGGTGAAGAAAATACTGCTTATCGAGGATGATCACAATCTCTCCAAGTCTATCGCTTCGACCCTGGAGAAAGAAGGATATGCCTGCGACCCGGTATATGACGGGCAGATTGCCATGCGCTATTTTCAGAATCGCTCCTGCAACCTCATATTACTGGATCTCAACCTTCCGAAAGTAAATGGTATAGAGCTCTGCAAAAAATTCAGAGCGATGAACCCCGAGATACCCATCCTGATCATTACAGCGTTTGGCGATATCGACAGCAAAATGGAAGCGTTCGACCTTGGTGCTGACGATTACCTGGTAAAACCTTTTCACCTGAAAGAATTGCTGGCAAAGATTAAGATATTTTTAAAGCGCGCAGAACAGGCACCCACCACGCAGCCGCTATACCAGTTCTATGATATGAAACTCGACCCGAACAAGAAGGTCGTGATACGCGAAGGCAAAGAGATCAGTCTTACGCCAAAGGAATATGGTTTGCTGGAATATATGCTTAAGAACAGAAACCGCATTATCTCCAAAGACGAACTGGCTATGAATCTTTGGGATAACAAATACGGAGTAACCCACAACACCATCGAAGTATATATCAATTTTCTGCGCAACAAAATTGATAAAGGCTTCGAACGCAAGTTCATCCTCACCAAGCCCGGTTTTGGATACTATCTAAACGAGCAGTCCGATGAACTATAAAACCAGGCTTACATTACTGTTTGTAGGCCTCTTCTTCATCGTACTCACTGCCATCCTGAGTTTCATTTATATAGCTTACTCGGAATTCAGGCGCGATGAATTTTTTGAACGTCTGCACGAAAAAAGTATTTCCACGGCACGGCTACTGGTAGAAGTAAAAGGTGTAGATATAGGGCTGCTTAAGATCATTGACCAAAATTCCATCAACAAAATGTATGATGAGAAGATTTTGATCTTCGATGAAGATGACAAGCTTATCTATAGCAGCCTCGATGATGAGAAGATTCCGTACTCTGCGAAATTGATCCACACCATTCGGCAAACCGGTCAAAAGTATTATGTAGATGATGATGGCGATGAAGTAGTGGGCGTTCGCTATACCGGGCAGGGTCACGATTATGTTGTGCTTTCTTCCGCCTACGATCGTTATGGCATTAGCAAACTTCAAAACCTGCAGGATCTGGTTATACTCGCGCTGGTATTGGGCACACTTCTTATATCAGTAGCCAGCTACTATTATATACGCCAGGTATTTCGCCCCATTGACGAATTGAATAAATCGATTCAGAATATAAATGCCAATAACCTTCGCGGACATGTAGCTGTAAAAAAGAACAAAGATGAACTGGATACGCTGGCTGTAAATTATAACCAGATGCTGGAGCGTTTATCTAAAGCCTTTGAATCGCAGCGCGCCTTTGTACGCAATGCGGCACACGAATTAAAAACACCGCTCGCCCTGATCCGCGGTAAGATTGAGCGCCTGGAAGAGTTGGCTGATAATAATCAGTCCGAAATACAGCAGGTAACAAATGGGTTGTCAGACGATATAGATGAACAGGCAGCATTGATAGAATCATTATTATTGATTCAGCGATTGCAATCACAATTACCGATCAACACAACACGTATACGCGTAGATGAAGTGCTGGATGAAAGTGTAAAAGAACTAAGTCCTGCATACCCGCAGCAACAAGTAAAGATCGATATAGATGCCAGTGTTGAAACCGAAGAGCACCTGATTGTTGATGGAAATACACTCTTATTAAAAATCTGTTTCCGAAATCTGATTGAGAATGCTGCTCTATATGCTACCACGCAGCAACTCGCTATAGCTATATATCATCATGCCGGTATACTTCAGCTAACCTTTTCCAACACAGGCGATGAACCATCACAGGCCAATTTAATATTCGAACCTTTCTTTCGCGAAACACAGCAACAAGAGAAACCCGGTCATGGTCTCGGTCTTTCCATTGTAAAGCAGATCATCGAAATGATGAATGGCACGATCACCCACAATTTTCGTGAAGGGCAACATCATTTTATACTTCGCTTACCACTAGTCAATCATACTATACATACTCATCCCGCATTGCAATAGTATACGTGTTTCAACTTTAAGGGTAATTTAAGGCACACTTAAGCCCGTCTAAAGACCTCGACCGTACTTTTGTAGAAAAAAGGAATGCGATCGTTTCGAATATGGGTAACTGTTGTTACTCTTTTGTCAGGCTCTTCACTCTTCGCTCAAAACACCGACACACTCCGTATCACACTGGCACAAGCCGATAGTTTATTGATATCTCGAAATCTGTCGCTCATAGCCTATCATTACGAAGTAGATAAAGCGGAAGCCCGTAAGGTTCAGGAAAAACTTTTTAGTAATCCTGAATTATTTACTGAGTGGAATCTATATAATCCCACGGCCAAGCAATGGTTGGATGCAGGCCGCAACGGGCAGAAAATTATCCAGCTCCAAAAAGTATTTCGTATAGCGGGTCAGCGTAAAACATCGATCAGGCTTGCGGAAGAAGAAAAGCAGATGACGCAGTGGCAATACTTTGAGCTGGCACGCAGCCTCAAGTATGCATTGCATGTAAGCTACTACCGCTATCATTTTCTCAACAATGCTATCAGCAATATTCGTTCGCGACTGGCTTTGTTGAAAAGTGTTATTGATCTCTATGGCGATCAGTACACAAAAGGAAATGTATCGCTGCAGGAGCTTACGCGATTGAAGTCCACCTACTTCGACATCAACAACCAGGTAAATGATACGCAAACCGAGTTGGTGCAATTGCAATCCGATCTGCAATTGTTACTGGTAGATGATCGCGTCATCTTTCCGATCCCGAATGTTTCATCACAAATTGTTCCGGAGCTTACCGCTATAACATTGCCAACACTCATTGAGCAATCGCTTGCCAATCGCCCGGAGCTAAAGATTGCCCAGAGTCTGCAGGCACAAAATCAATTGCGTTACTCACTGGAACGCAAACAGGCTATACCGAATCTTACAACGGGTGCTATATACGACCAGGCCGGTAGCTATGTGAATAATTATACCGGTATACAAGTCGGGTTGCAGGTTCCGCTCTTTAATCGCAACCAGGGACGTATACAGGAGGCACGCATTGGTATAGAACAATCCAAGATCATGCTGCAAAGCAAGCAACAGGAAATTACACGCGAAGTGCAAACCGCCTGGAATGTTTTTCAACTGCTGCGTGATCAATATGCTTCTGCCGGAACGGATTTCGAAATACAACTCGATCAACTCAGCAAAGGACTTGTAAGCAACTATAGCAAGAATAACATTTCTCTGCTGGAGTTTACCGACATGTTTGAGTCGTACAACACCAGCATCATTCAACTAAATCAACTGAAGGCCGATCTAAATAAATCTTATGAAGAACTCAATTATGCAGTGGGACAAGACCTGCGCCCTTAAGCACCCTATACGTGTTGGTGCGCTTGCAGCATGTTTCGCCACACTGTTGCTGACGCAATGCGGTGAAAAGGAAAAGCCCGCTGCAGAAAGCAAAGCATTTTCGCTGAGCGATACTATGTTGAAGTCGATCGCATTGGATACTGTAAAAGTAAAACCGGTAAAGGGTGTATTAAACCTGAATGGAAAAATAGCGGCCGATGAAAATCGCCTGGTAGAAATATTTCCTATAGTAGGAGGAAATGTACTGGAAGTAGATGCAGAGCTGGGCGACCATGTAACCAAAAACCAAACTCTCGCGGTAATCAAGAGTGGTGAAGTAGCCGAATACGATCGGCAGTTGATCGATGCACAGTCTGATGTATTGGTAGCACAAAAAAATCTCAGCGTAAAGCAAGATCTGTACGAATCAAAATTATCGTCTGACAGAGAGTTGATTGGCGCGCAGAAAGATCTGGAGAAAGCAGAGGCTGCCCTGAAACGCATCTCCGAAACATTTGCCATCTATAATTTCAATCGTCAGTCAGAGTATAGATTGAAATCGCCTATCAGCGGATTTGTGATCCAGAAAAAACTGAGCCGCGATATGACGCTTCCTTCCGATCACAGCGAAAGTGTATTTACTGTAGCCGAGCTGGATGAAGTGTGGGCTATTGCCGATGTATATGAAACAGATATAGCGCGTATCAACCACGGCATGAATGTAGTGATCACACCACTCAGTTATCCGGACGAAAAGATCAATGGTAAAATTGATAAGATACTCAGTGTACTTGATCCGGAAACACGCACCATGAAAGTACGCATTAAAGTGCCGAACCCGGGCTTCAAATTAAAACCTGAAATGCTCGCATCAGTAAAGGCACAGTACGATGAACCAAAAACATTAACAGCCGTTCCTTCGTCCGCTATCATTTTTGATAACAGCCGTCAGTTCGTGATGATCTTCAAAGATCGCTTCAACATCGAGACACGCGAAGTGGATGTATATAAAACCACCGATGAAATAACGTGGCTTAATGGTGGACTCAAACCTGGTGAAGTAGTGATCAGCCGTAATCCGCTATTCATTTACGATGCCCTGAACGATTAACGCATGGACAAACTGATCAAGAATATAGTTGCCTTTTCTCTCAAGAACAGGTTCTTTACTTTCTTCTGGGTAGGTGTAATGATTATTGCCGGTATAGTAAGCTATCGCAATACACCTATCGAGGCATTTCCGGATGTAACCAATACACAGATCATTATTGTTACCGAGTGGCAGGGACGCAGTGCACAGGAGATTGAACGCTTTGTATCTATACCGATAGAAGTAGCAATGAACTCTGTGCAGCGTAAAACCAACGTGCGGTCTATCTCCATGTTCGGCCTTTCGGTGATCAAAATTATTTTTGATGATGATGTGGAAGATTTCTATGCACGCCAGCAGGTAAACAACCAGCTCGTCAACGTAAACCTTCCGGAAAATGTAGAGCCAGAGATACAACCACCTTACGGACCGACCGGAGAGATTTTCAGATATGTACTCACTTCCAAATCAAAAGATACACGCGAATTACTGACTGTACAGAACTGGATTATCGACAGGCAAATGCGTGCTGTGCCCGGTGTTGCCGATGTAGTGGCTTTTGGTGGTCGCGAAAAAATATATGAGATACAGGTAAATCCTGCACTGCTCAATCGCTATGATATTACACCACTGGATGTATATGAAGGTGTAAACAAAAGTAATATCAACGTAGGTGGAGATGTTATCGAGAAAAACGGGCAAGCGTATGTTGTTCGCGGTATGGGTTTGCTGAATTCGATCGAAGATATTGAGAACATCATTATACACGATCGTGCAGGTGTACCGGTATTAGTAAAAAATGTAGCATCAGTTATCGAGTCAGATTTACCGCGCGTAGGCCAGGTGGGTATGGATACGAATGACGATGTAGTGGAAGGTATAATTGTGATGCGCAAAGGAGAAAATCCGAGTGAAGTACTGCATCGCGTAAAAGCCAAGATCGAAGAACTCAACACGCGTATACTGCCGGGCGATGTGCGCATGAAAACTTTTTACGATCGCGATGTGCTGATGACCTATACCACGCACACGGTTATGCACAACCTGCTGGAGGGTATATTCTTTGTAACGGCTGTTGTATTACTCTTCATGGCCGACTGGCGCACTACGGTTATCGTTTCCATTATTATACCGCTATCATTACTGTTCGCGTTCTTCTGCCTGCGCATGAAAGGCATGAGCGCCAACTTACTTTCACTGGGAGCTATAGATTTCGGAATCATCATTGATGGTGCCGTGGTAATGGTGGAAGGACTGTTCGTAGCGCTTGATCATACGGCACAGAAGTACGGCATGGAGCGCTTTAACAAGATCAGCAAACTGGGGTTGATAAAACATACAGCAACCAATACCGGCAAAGCGGTATTCTTCTCCAAGCTTATCATCATTACAGCATTGCTGCCTATATTCTCTTTCGAGAAAGTGGAAGGGAAAATGTTCTCACCCCTGGCCTATACGCTGGGCTTTGCATTGCTGGGCGCCTTGATTTTCACTCTTACACTGGTGCCTGTACTCAGCGCCGTGTTGCTAAAGAAAAACGTAAAAGAGAAACATACTTTCATCGTTACGTTTTTCGATCGCATTGTATCGAAAGGATTTCAATGGACATTCTCCCATAAGAAGATAAGTCTTACGGTAGCAATGGCGATAGTAGCCTTCACGTTGTTCTCACTGAAGTGGATGGGAACAGAATTTCTTCCGCAATTAAATGAAGGAGCGCTGTGGGTAGAGGCAAAGATGCCTATGAGTATGTCGCTGAACGAAACGGTTAAGATGGTGCATACACTTCGCCAGGAGTTGAGCAGGTTTAAAGAAGTAAAGGGAGTCCGCTCACAAACCGGTCGCTCGACCGATGGTACTGACCCAAGTGGTTTCTACTACGTGCAGATGCAGGTAAACTTAAAACCGAAAGAAGAGTGGGACCGCAAGATCAGCATGGATGGATTGATCGAAGAGATGGATCATAAGCTGAAAAAATATCAGGGTATAAATTATAATTACTCGCAACCTATCATTGACAACGTAGCA
>NZ_DATCSD010000400.1:0-4923 GCF_036568665.1 Ohtaekwangia sp.
CCGGCAGGAAAGTGTATGAACAACATTGTGTACGCTGCCACGGAAAAGATGGCACCCGCGGACAATTCGGGGCGAAGAATTTACAAATCAGTATACTCAGTGATGTGGAACTGCAAACCATTATTCGCAATGGAAAGCGCATTATGCCCTCGTGGAAGAAAAAACTTTCGGCAGAGCAGATAACGCTGGTAACAGACTATATCAAATCGCTTCGTGTATCCGTTAACCAATAATGCCCGTTGTTATATGAATCGATCTATGAGCACCATCATTCTTATACTTACCGCAACCACTACCGCATTGATCGGAGGGTTGTTCTATTCCTATAGCTGTTCGGTAAATCCCGGACTTGGCCGTTTGCCGGATGCGAGCTATATAGCAGCTATGCAATCCATTAACAAGGCGATAATCAACCCGCTTTTTATGATGAGCTTTCTGGGTACATTGATTTTGTTGCCGCTTTGTACCTATAGTAATTATAGTGCACCGGCATCGCTTCGGTTTTACCTGTTGCTGGCGGCTACTATTCTGTATGCCGTGGGTGTTTTTGGTGTAACGATGTTTGGGAATGTACCCTTGAATGATGCGCTGGCCCGCGTTGATCTTCAAACTTCATCGGCCTTGCAGATCAAAGAACATCGATTAGCATTTGAGGATCCGTGGAATAGCCTGCATCGTATACGTTCTATAGCTTCTGTCGGCACGCTCATCCTGGTAATACTGGCGTGTGTGTTGGGCAGGCAATCTTCCGAAGATTATATACTATAGATATAGCCGATCGCTAGTTCACTACCTGCTTTTTATATTGATTCGGACTCAGACCAACACCTTTCTTGAACATTCTTGAAAAGTAAGGGAGATTCTCAAATCCCAACGTATAGGCAATCTCCGAGATGGTGTTGTCAGGGCGCTGTAACAAATTCTTAGCTTCGGTGATCAGGAATATATGAATCAGCTCTATAGCGGTTTTGCCGGTTTCTTCTTTCAGCAAATCGCTCAGGTAGCGGGGTGACATACTCAACTGGTCTGCGATTGATTTTACAGTAGGCAGTCCGTTGTGTTCCAGCTGACCACTTTCAAAATACGATGCAAGTATATGGTTAAACCGCGACACTGTATTGCCCGATAGTTCTGTGCGGTTAATGAATTGCCGTTTATAAAATCGCTGGGAGTATTTCAGAATAGAATCTATGTGTGTGAGTATAATCTCGCGGCTGTATTCATCCTGGTTGTTGTGGTATTCCAGTTCAATCTTCCGGTACAGGTCGTGGATGATCTGTTCTTCCCGCGGGGATACGTGCAGCGCTTCGTTGGTTTCGTATTCGAAGTAACCGAACTTTTTTATACCGGCATGCAGCGGATGACCTGCCAGGTAATCTTCATGAATGTAGATGAAGAAGCCTGCTTCTTCGAGTTCGATATCGCGTATCTCAACAATCTGTCGTGGCTTGACGAACGACATATAGCCGTGATCGTGATCATACTTGGTTCGCCCGTAACGAAATATACCTGATTTTAATTTTTTGAAACCGATAATGTAGAAATCACCGGTAAACTCGCTGTTGCCAACCGTGCAGGTGTCGTTGCAGGTAAAGATACTGAGCAATGGATTTTCCGGTGGGGGAAATCCGCTTGTGCGATGAAGCTCGCTGATGGTTTTGTAATGCTTCATGTTCAATAAAATTATGCGGAACCTGCACGTATCCTATCTATAGTATAGAAAGTGTCAGGTTCCGCGTTAAGGGTATATTTAGAAATCTTTATCCAATATTAACCGTGTGCTGCATCGGCAACTTCTTTCCATTGTTCCCACGTTTCCACGCGCGATGCATAAACCTGCTTCACCCACGGTAAACCAACTTTTCCGAAGAAAACACGCAGCGGAGGATTGGCCTGGTCTACTATGCGAAGTATAGCTTCTGCTGTAGCTTCCGGTTTGCCAATGGTACTTTCTTCAAATCCTGCGAAGAAGGCTTTCTTCAGATCATCGTATAGTTTAATGGGTTCGCTGTGAACAGCCGAAGCACCGCTCCAGTCGGTAGAGAATGCGTTGGGTTCTACAATGCTCACGTGTATACCAAAGTCTTTTACTTCTGTTGCCAGCGTTTCGCTGATCGCTTCCACCGCCCACTTGGAGGCGTTGTATAAGCCCAGCACCGGCAGGGTAGCCACACCCAGTACGCTGGATACCTGTATGATATGACCTTTACCCTGTTCGCGCATTACCGGTATAGCTGCCTGAGTAACCCACAATAAACCAAATACGTTCGTTTCAATCTGGTCGCGGGCTTCTTTTTCGGAAGTCTCTTCAATGGTTCCGAACAGACCGTAGCCCGCATTGTTGATCACCACATCGATGCTGCCAAAGTGTTGTTTTGCTTTTTTGATTACAGCAAAACATTGTTCACGGTCATTTACATCCAGGGGAAGTGTGAGAATCGCGTTACCATATTTTTGTGATAACTCTTTTAATGTATCTGTATTTCTGGCCGTTGCTACAACCTTGTCGCCACGTTTCAGAAAAGCTTCAGCCCAGATCCGCCCGAATCCACGGGAAGCTCCGGTAATAAAAATTGTCTTTGCCATTTGTTGTATGGATTATTAATGACACAAAACTAGGGCAGGCGGGAAGCGGGCATTTATACAAAAGTACGGATGTTCGATACATTTATACCGGGACTTCATGCGGGTATATTTGTTCTTCCGGTAACATGTTGTATGCATACAATGCATTATGTATTAGAGAATTTACCCTTTATAAGAGGAGTTTTTAGGGAGGACAGAACTTTTCGGGTAAAATCTTTTTTCTACAGGCCGTAAAACTTTATGATTTCTTCATTCCGGGTATAAATACTTTTGGCGATTTTTAACTCTATTTTCAAACTCTAAATACATCTACTATGCAAGCAAAAATCGGAATTGACCCTGCGCTGCTAGGCAAAGTTGCCTACGAACTTTCCAGAATACTCGCAGATGAATTTGTGCTATATACCAAAACGCGTAATGCTCACTGGAATATAGAAGGCCCTGACTTCTATAGTGTGCATAAATTCTTTGAAGATCAATACGAAATACTGGACGATACGATGGATGATATAGCAGAACGCATCCGCGCGATCGGTCACTATGCACCGGCTACTTTGAAAGAATTTTTAAGTCTTACCAAACTCACGGAAGAATCGCGCAGCAAGAACGACAGCAATGGCTTTATTAAAGAACTGCTGGCCGATCATGAAACGGTGATCATTCACCTGCGCGAAAATATCAACCGCTTTGCCAACGAGTTTCAGGATGCCGGCACAAGCGACTTTATTACCGGCCTGATGACAACTCATGAAAAGATGGCGTGGATGCTGCGCGCACACTTGAAATAATTATATATATACCCTTGCTTTAGGATTAATCCAGAAGCAAGGGTATTTCTTCCGCCAGCATAACAGTGCCTGCTTTATCGTAATATGTGCAGGTCATAGCATATAAATCAACCACCCATTTCCATACACCGGTTGCTGCTGCCTGGTTGCAAAAGGTAAAGTAATCTGTTTTTCCCTGCTGGTGTTCCTGCAGGTAAATCTTTAACAAAGCCGGGTCGCTGTTGTCGGCTATAGCTATAGCGGTATACCGCGATGCTGAAAAAAGTCTTTCCTGTTCTTTACCGGTATATAGCGTGTGGCAATCTGTTACATAAGTAGCATAGTGCGCCACGCCCAGGTTGTTGAGGGCTTGTATATAGGCCGGGAAATCTGCTCCGCTTTTTACTTTTGCATGAGCTTCTTTGATTTGCTGAAGAGTAAACATACGTTGTTGTTTTAATGTGCAACAAAGTTGTTGAGATGATACGAGGTGTAATTGTAAAAAATCGTTTTTCGGTCAGGCTTCTGGTGTAAAGAATTTTTCGGGCGTATCACCTGTGAAATTTTTAAACTCTTTAATGAAATGTGCCTGGTCGTAGAAGCCCGCTTCATAGCCTAATGCTGTGAGTGAAGTGTGTTGGGTATATTGTTGCAGCGCATTTTTGAATCGTACAATAGAAGCGAATTTTTTAGGCGAGGTACCAATTACTTTTCGAAATTTTTTCTCCAACGGGCCTTGACTGGTATGTAACTGCTTCGCCAGTTCCTGTATGCGAATGTTGCCTTTGTTTTTATAGATGAGTGTGAGAGCAGTCAGCACAAGATTATCCGTTTGTGCCGGCACCATTTTCGTAATCAGAAATTGTTCAACAACCTGTATTCGTGCGCGGTCGTTTCGTGCTTCGCATAATCGTTCTTCCAAAGCGAGTAACTCGGAGCGATACATGAAATGATCGAGCGATAAACTTTCTCGGAAGAGCTCATGCAACGGCTCACGAAAAAAAGGTGCTGCACCACCTTCTTTAAAAATTACCAGCACTGTACCAATGTCGGCTGTGTTTTTAAAGATGCGGAATTTATCCAGTATGCCGGTTATACCCGAACGCGACAGAGCAACCTCTTCTCCATTGTTGAGGTACGACATCTTTCCCTTGTATTGAAAGCCTATAACAAGCCCGGTGCCCGGAAGAACCTTGTATATATCTTCCGCATCTTTCTCCTGGATGATGAGCTCCCGGATATAGGGCTTCAGCATGTCGCAAGGTATATAAGACTGAAACTTCATAGCATCAGGGCTCGATGATTAGTCTCCGGCAAGTATATATTATTCATGCCTTTTCATGATTTGTTGCAGGGCAGGTTCTACCGCTATACGGTGCGATCCTCCGAATACAACAAACACACGATCATATTTACTTAATGCCTGGTCGATCTTTTGTAGTAAAGCCTGGTCGCGCACTACTTTGGTAGCTCTGCCTACATCGCCAAATATACCATCATCTAACAGGTAATATTCCTGTACCTCCACGAGGCTGTCGAGTGAAAGATCCTGGTGCAGATAATGTTTATA
>NZ_DATCSD010000401.1:0-6844 GCF_036568665.1 Ohtaekwangia sp.
GTTGTGCGAATGTAAATCCAATCAACAATGAAAAGATGTCTACTATTTAATAGGATGTACTATGCAATTATAGTACCAGTGATGCGATCGTTTTTTATTTATGTGTGGATGCCTTTTTAGTTTTAAATCCTACTATATGAATTAGATTGAGCTAGAAAGTTCTCTGAATCTTTGCATAGTCTCCCTATCGATGTTCATTTTAACTATCATGTAGCCCGCAAGTATTTCGAGGAGTCTTATCTGGCATTATTAACATGTGTGACTTGAATTAATTAGGAGGTTGATTTTATCTGTTGCATACACTAACTTCTTTAAGGTACGTTGGATGTTCCCGATTTCAACAAATACACCATCAATGCTGCTGCGAATTTAAATATGACACAAGATTCTGTCGGCTGATAATCTCCAGCGGGAACAAATACGATTCAGAAGTTTTCTTCTTGAAGAGTAAATGGTTGGATAGCTGACTAACGCCAATGAAAGCTTGTCGCTTGGAATTTTGGTTGATCAGAAAATCGATCACGCCATTCTTCAGGTAATGCAGGTTTTCTTGTAGCAGATCGTACGCAACGAGTCGTATTCCTTTCTTGCCTCGCTTCTCCAGCATTTTTGAAACGGTATAAGCACCCTTGGAGGTTGTTACCAGTATACCTTTCAGTGTTGGTTCCAGGAAGAGATCACCGAGTTCTTTTTCCAGTGTAGGCTCGTGGGTATAGTTGAGGTCTACGCTGAGAACTTTATAGTTATGCCCGTTGATCTGTTCTTCAAAATAATCTTTAAAGCCTTTTTCCTTTTCACTCAAGTGGGTTGAGTTATGGATGTCGTCATATACGTGAAGAATAGCATACGTTCCGTTTTCTTTTTCATTGAGGTGTAACAACTCGGCCCCTACACGCCCGCTCTGGTATAGATCCTGCCCGACAAAGCTCAGCGAACCGGCCTGCTCTATATTATTGTTGACCACCACAAAGGGTATATTTTTCTCTTTGCAGCGGTTAAAGAACTGCAACGCTTCCTGGTGAAATATAGGAGCGGTAAGCACTCCGTCAGGTATAGATTGATATACCATTTCTGCCAGTGAGGTAAAAGAGTTCTTATCGTATACATCAAAAAAGAAGGTCTGAAGCTGCACACCATATTGTGTCCATTCTTCTTTGGCTTGTCTGATTCCTTCGGATGACTGATTCCAATATTCATCCTGTTCAGGATTCGGCATCAATGCTGCTATGCGATAGGTCTTGTTAGAGCCGAGTGTTTTAGCAATGAGGTTGGGTTTATATCCGGTCTTTTCCAGGATGGCCATTACTTTTTTATACGACTCTTCCGCTACTTCCCCACGGTTGTGAATCACGCGATCTACTGTGCCCACCGATACTTGAGCCATCTGCGCGATGTCTTTGATTCTGATTTTCTTCTCCATTGGCACCAATGTTAAGGGATATTTTGGACACTAAAAACAGGTTTTTTACAGCTTAATCAAGCTTTTCATGTATTTGTAAAATACCACATATTACGTCATGTAAATGTTTAATCGTTTCCGTACACGAATCAATCGTGCGCGCAAACGAAGTTAATTTTTTCTTGGAGTTCTTCAAATACCTTTCTACTTTTGGTTTAAATCCATTTTTCGATAGAATATTCTGTTTGATGATGGGTTTTGAAAATTTTCACCTCTAACCCAAATTTTCCCATGAAGAAACGTTTACAGCTTCTGTCAGTCGTGCTATTACTGACGGCCATGTCTGCTTTTGCGCAGACTGTAACGGGCCGCGTCACGGCTATGCAAGACAACTCCGCTCTACCCGGAGTGTCGGTGATACTGAAAGGTACTACCACAGGAACCACTACTGATGCCGATGGTAATTACTCCATCTCCATCGGCAACAGCTCGAATCCAGTTTTAGCTTTCTCTTTTATTGGCTTTACTACGCAGGAGGTGCCTGTGGGTAGCCAGACCGTTGTGGACGTTATTATGAAAGAAGATGCCGAACAACTCAGTGAAGTCGTGATCACTGGTTTTGGCGAAAAGAAAGATGTAGGCAAGGTTGCCTATGCTGTGCAGGAAGTAAAAGGTGGTGACCTGAGCCGGGCCAATAACGCCAACGTTGTGAACGCTCTGCAAGGTAAAGTTGCCGGTGTGATGATCGACCAGGGAACAGGTGGCCCGATGTCATCATCCCGTATCCGCATTCGCGGTAACTCTTCATTGAGCAACAACACGCAACCCCTTATAGTATTGGATGGTGTGTTGATTCGTCCGACTGTAACCGGAGCTGACTCCTGGGGAGCTGCTCAGGATAACGGTAACATCATGAAGAACATCAACCCGGATAATATAGAGTCAATGAGTGTTCTGAAAGGATCTGCAGCCAGTGCGTTGTATGGATCTGATGCGTTGAATGGTGTGATCATCATCACTACTAAGAAAGGAACAACACGCAAAGGTATAGGAGTAACCTATAACCACACATCATCTTTCGAATCTGCCTATAAATTCATTGATGTGCAGAATGAGTTTGGTGCCGGAGTTTCTCCAACCTTTACTAAAGATACTGATGGCGTAGACAAAGTTGATATGGGTGTTACTTCACAAGGAACGCCTAATCGCTATTATTCGTACGGCCCGAAGTTGGATGGCCACATGGTACGCGATGCTGATGGAAGGATGATAAATTGGAAGGCAAATGATCCGCTCAGTTTTTATCAGACAGGTAAATTCATTAATCACAATATCGTGCTGGAGGGTGGTACGGATCGTGGAAGTATTCGCGCTTCTTATTCTCACTTAAATAACTCAACCATCATGCCAGGAGGAACAGAAATGGTGAGGAATAACTTCAATGTTCATGCTACACAAAAAATTAGCAGTGTGTTTGATGTAGATGTTAGCGTAGACTATACAAACAATGATATTGATAATCCGATACGTCAGGGTGGTAACTTCAACCCCGTATTCCGTATGGTTTACTATCGCCCGCGTACACTGGATATGGATTACTGGATGGATAACTATATAGATCCTGTAAAGGGAGGAGCAAAGACGGGTACAGCTGATCCATATGGTTTATCATCTGGTTTCCTGTGGGATACATTCCAGGATCACACCTATCGTAACGAAAGTGTATTCCGTGGCAATATTGATTTGACAACACACATTCGTCCATGGTTAAACCTGATGGTTCGCGCTAACTTCCAGGACGAGGTATATAAAGATAAACGAAGCAGACTTGGTTCATCTACTCTATTTGCCGGAGGGTTGTATAACGAAGCTACTTCTGATAACAAGCAATACAGGATACAATCTCTACTTACTGCTAATAAACAGTTGGGACAGGATTTTTACCTGAGTATGACGATTGGTGGTGAGACTAACCGCCTATATGGAGGAAGATACTATAAAGCATTTACCCGTGCTTCTGACGGAAGTAACTCCAGTCCTTCGCTACGTGTTCCGGGAATATTTTCATTAACCAATTCTTCTAACGGTATTGGTATAGAAACGCGATTGAATCCTTCACGACTGAAGAATGCTATATATGCCTATGGTGACCTTACTTACAAAGATCAGTTAACGTTGAACCTCAGCTATCGTACGGATTACTCTTCAACGCTTGCTTATTCTAATGGAACCGGTGATTGGAGCTATAGTTATCCTGCAGCAGGTCTTGCATGGACTTTCACTGAAACATTCAAGACGCTTCCTGCCTGGTTAACCTTTGGCAAGCTGCGTTCTAACTTTGGTATAACCGGTGGTGATACTGATCCTTGGAAGATCAACGAGACAGGATCGTATGAAAATAAGACAGATTATATATCTCCAGATGGAACTGTTAGCTATGCAGGTTTTAAAGACAACACATTACCGAACAAGTCTCTCAAAAACAGACAAGCTCGTGAGTGGGAGATTGGTGCAGACCTTCGCTTCCTGGATAACCGTATAGGACTCGACATCGCTTATTACAACAAGATATCCAAGAACGAGATATTTAGTTTGCCTACGGCATCCGAATCAGGAGTGAGTTCACGTATCGTGAATGGTGGTAAAATCCAGAATAAAGGTATAGAAATCATTCTGCGTGCCACACCAATTAAAACAACAGCCCTTGACTGGACTACAACTTTCAACTTTACACGTAACAGGAATAAAGTATTAGCATTGGTAGAGGGAGTAACTTCTCAACAATTGAGTTTGGCCTTTGGTGCTGATGTTTATTCGTTGGCGAAACCCGGACTTGCCTATGCTACCATTGCTACTCCTTACGGCTATGCAACGTATCAGAAAAAGGATGCTGCCGGCAATCCTATTGACAGTCCCAGTAATGGTAAACACGTAATTGGTTCAGCTAGTGGCGCTACAGGATATACTTTTCTAAGAAGTGGTGCCTATGGACAAGGTGACAAGATTGTTGGTTCTGCGATGGAGAAATTTCTCCTGAGTAATATCAATACTGTATCCTATAAAAATTTTGTATTGAACGTTCAGGTGGATGCCAAGATTGGTGGGTATATGGCGTCTGCTACACATCAGTATGGTTCATCCAGTGGTAGCTTAAAGAACAGTTTGTTTGGAAGAGATGCTGCTCATGGAGGTGTTACCTATGTAGATGAAAATGGAAATACAAAAGATGATGGAATTATACCGGATGGTGTATTGGCAGATGGTATAAAATCGGAGAAAGATCCATCTGTTGATTTGGGAGGTATGTCGTATGCAGATGCTGTTGCTCAAGGACATTTGAAACCTGTTCCGGCTATATGGTATTATGAGAATCTTACACAATGGTCTTCCGGTATACGCGAGTACTCTATCTTCGAGAACTCCTGGGTATCGCTGCGCGAGATCTCTATCGGATACAACGTACCTGCTACATTCGCTAACAGAGTTAAGCTACAAACATTGCGTCTTACTGTAACTGGACGCAACCTGGGTTATCTATACCGCACAACGAAAGAAGGCATTAACCCTGAAGGTTTAAAGAGCAATGCCTCTGGTGAATTTGCAGAGTATGGTGGCTTGCCTTTCACACGCCAGATTGGTGTATCGCTTACAGCAGGTTTTTAGTTTAACAATTTTAACATGAATGATATGAAATTGCTATATAAGAAATTAATTCTCGGCTTTGCCTTCGCTGGAGTTGTAGCGACAAGTTGCAGTGACGAAGATTATGTGGATGCCAATACAAATCCTGATATATTAAATGAAGTGCCTCCTGAAAATCAATTTTTGAGCGCGACAATCAGTCTTCATAGTCAGGACTTTGAAGCATTCTATGATACTTACAGGAGAATTATGCCATGGATGCAATATGTAACTCCGCAAAACGGAAATGGCGCAAGCTTCACCAGTAACATCGATAATTTTTCACAACGTTATGGAAGATTATATACTGGTATAGGCGATGCTCTTGTAGACATGGAAAAACTGGTTGAAAAACTCCCGGAGGAAGATCAACCAAAATATGTACACATGTTGAGTATAGCTCGCATCTTGAAAGCTTACTATACATTTTATGTAAGTGATATATATGGAAGCATACCTTACTCTGAAGCCTGGCAGGCACGTTACGGAGGCACTATGTTGCCAAAGTATGACGACCAGCAAACTTTGTTTAACACGTTGGATCAAGAGATAGAACAATCAGTTACCGCTTTGAATACAGCACAAAGTATTACACAGGTGTCATTGGGAAATTATGATCAGTATTATAAGGGAGATGTCAAATCATGGGTAAGAGCAGGAAATGCTTTACGCTTAAAAATTGCTATGCGATTGATTAAGCGCGATGCATCCAAGACGCAGACGATCGCTCAGGAAGTATTAAGTCAAGCGGCTGATAACCTGATGAGCAGTAATAGCCAGGGATGGGTATTTAAAGGAACGGCTGGATTTACCAGTGGTGGTAACTGGAATCCCGATCTTCTATATTCCACTAAGCCTCTTGTTGATTTTATGTGGAACACGAATGACCCTCGAATAGACGCATTCTTCTCTCCCAATGGCTATTCGCAAGCTAACATTAATGCATTGATTGCCGATGGTCAACTTCCCGCAGGAACAGTTGAAGCCTCCAGACGTTACTTTGGAGGTTTCACTAGTCCGGATGACTCAAAGGCTGCGATTAATAAAAAATACTATACGCCAAGAACTGTTGAGATAAGCGGATCTGATGTACAGGTGGATACTTTATCTCTTATTCAAAGGAGATTATTTCAACCATCATTCGATGAAGGTAATGGTATTGGTGACGGATTGGTATATCTGCCGATAATCACATACGCTGAATTTTGTTTTATGCGTGCCGAACTTGCTGCTCGTTCTATTACATCAGAAGATGCTGAAACATTTTATAACGCTGGTGTTACTGCGTCAATAATGTGGTATAATCAAATAGCAGTTGATGGAGAACTATCAAATTATACTGCTCTTGGTGGAAGTGAAATCAGTGATTACTTGAGTGAACCTGCTGTTGCATTTGACAATGCGAAAGCTTTAGATCAGATCAGCAGTCAAGCGTTTTTAAATTTCTATAAGCAACCTGCTGAAGGCTGGGGACTTTGGAAACGCAACGGTATGCCTAATGCTACCACATCATTAGTGCTTCCTGATTTGAAGTCGAATGGTGCAACATTACCTATACCGCGAAGAGCTCCACTGCTTTTGTTGAGTCAAGCCTCTGCTAACTACGTAAACCAAAAAGCTGCTTACGATGCGATGGCACAGGATGCAGGTTTTGGTGCGGGACCTACCGATGCGTTTGGTCGTGTATGGTGGGATGAACAATAAAGATTTTTGATTTGGTTTGGTTTAAGGGTGGCTGGTTCGCTGGCTGCCCTTTACTTTTTA
>NZ_DATCSD010000402.1:0-29582 GCF_036568665.1 Ohtaekwangia sp.
TTTAATACAGATATAGGAGTAGCCACGAGTGGTATAGCAGGGCCGGGCGGAGCAACACCCGAGAAACCGGTTGGTACTGTATGGATCGCTTACTCCGACAAACACCAAACCGTTACGCGCAAACTGCAATTATCAAAAGAGAGATTGCTGAATATAAAGATGGCATCGCTTGCTGTGTTGAATCTGATTCGCTTGAGTTTGCCGAAGTAATTGTGTATTTTTAAAACATGAGTTCTGTAAAAGAAAGTCTTCACGGAATAATTGATAGCATCGATGATGAAGCATTGCTTGAATCGATCTATGAGTTTTTAGAGACAAGGAAAGATCAACAGCCCGGTAAAATTTGGGAAAGTCTCACACCGTTGCAAAAACAAAATGTACTTGACGCTGAAAGGGATATTATTGACAATCCTGAAGAGCACGTTAGCCATGATGAAATGCGAAAAAGAAATAAAAGGTGGTTAGAAAAATAATCTGGAATAAAAAGGCCACTCTCCAATTCGAAATTATTCAAGAACATCTTCTTCAAAAATGGGGTCAACATTCCGAAAGGAAGTTTACTGTAAGAGTATTTGATTTTTTGGATCTCCTCAAACAATATCCATTTATAGGAGCGATTCAATATGTCAATAAAGATGTAAGAGGTTTTGTGTTGAGTTCACAAACAAAATTACTTTATAAAGTAACGGCAAACGCCATTTACATTCTGGCATTCTATGATACTCGTTGCGATTCAGAGATATAGGATAATACAGGTGAACGAAGCGAAACCAACCGTTAGTTCATCTCACGAACTGCGAGGTTCTGCTTCTATACTCTTATCTTTTATTTCAAAATTACTGATCCCGACAAAATAGAATTTTCTTACTTGTTGCGGGTTTTGATCTAACGGGAAATCCTCGTTAACTTGCTGACTCCAAAACAACCGATTGAAACATGGGGCAGGTAGAACTGATCATGCCTAAAATGGGCGAAAGTATATTTGAAGCTACGATCCTCACATGGTTAAAGAAGCCGGGTGACAAGATCGAGCAGGATGAGTCTGTGCTGGAAGTGGCTACCGATAAGGTAGATACCGAAGTGCCTTCCACCTATGCCGGTATATTAAAAGAGATATTAGCAAAGGAAGGAGATATAGTAAAGGTAGGCGCTCCGATCGCCATCATTACTACGGATGTAGCTGAAGGTAAACCTGCGGCAGCTCCAACGGATGGAAAGAAAACACCTGCTGAAGTTTCTGCTAAAGAAGAAGTAGCAGTTGCTGCGCATACCAACGGTACATCGCATGCTGTTGATTTCAAATCTTCATCGCGTTTCTATTCTCCGCTGGTGAAAAATATAGCGAGAGAAGAAAATATTCCGGTTGCCGAGCTGGAAACTATATCTGGCAGCGGAGTGGAAGGACGCGTTACCAAAAAAGATATTCTTGATTACGTTCAGAATCGTAAAGTAGGTGCAACGGTGCAGCCGGTAAAACATGCTGTGCCTACAACAGCATCTTCTCCGAAAGTTCAGGCTTCCATCAGTGCCGGCGATGAAATTATAGAGATGGATCGCATGCGCAAGATGATTGCCGAGCGCATGGTAGATTCCAAACGCATTGCTCCACACGTTACTTCATTTGTTGAGGCCGATGTTACCAACATCGTGCAGTGGCGCGGTCGTGTGAAGAATGAATTTCAGAAACGCGATGGTGATGTACTCACCTTTACACCGCTGTTTATAGAAGCCGTAGTACTCGCGAT
Source organism: Ohtaekwangia sp. (assembly GCF_036568665.1). Taxonomy (GTDB): domain Bacteria; phylum Bacteroidota; class Bacteroidia; order Cytophagales; family Cyclobacteriaceae; genus Ohtaekwangia. The sequence continues at coordinate 1,746 of NZ_DATCSD010000402.1, forward strand.
CAAAGATTTCCCGATGATCAACGTGCAGGTAGATGGCGACAAGATCATCAGGAAGAAAGATATTAATATAGGTATGGCTGTGGCATTGCCATCTGGGAATCTTATCGTGCCGGTTATAAAGAATGCCGATCAATATAGTCTGGCTGGTCTTGCCAAGATTGTAAACGACCTGGCGAGACGTGCCCGCGATAACAAATTGAAACCGGATGAATTGGCTGGAGGTACATTTACCATTTCCAATGTCGGTTCGTTTGGTAACGTGATGGGAACTCCTATCATTTTGCAACCGCAGGTTGGTATCATTGCGCTGGGTGCTATACAGAAAAAACCGGCCGTTATGGAAATGCCGTATGGCGATGTGATCGCGATCCGTCATAAAATGTTCCTGTCGCATTCGTACGACCACCGTGTGGTTGACGGTGCTTTGGGCGGAAGTGTAGTGCGCAGAGTGGCCGATTACCTCGAAAAATTTGACATAAACAGAAGTATTTAATACACGCGACACGTGAATTAACCCGGATGATTTCTAAAACCGTCCGGGTTTATTATTTTTAGGCATGTCCAAAATTATCTCCTTTATCAGCCGCAAAGGCGGCACGGGTAAAACGACCAACGCGATCAACCTGGCCACTACCCTTCATAAACTGGGCAAACGTGTTTTGTTGGTTGAGACCGACACAAACTATACTTTGAATACACTTCGTAAAATGGAGTTGTTTAAAGTAAAAGATGGCGCTGTAAAATTTGAGATACTTGGTTCGCAGGATCACCAGATAGCAGATGAACTGCTACAGATAAAGGAAAGTAAAAAGCACGACTTTATAGTAGTAGACAGCGCAGGTAAAACTACCGATGAGGGCATTAAGAAACTTTGCCTGGTAAGTGATGCTGTAGTGGTGCCTACCAGTCTTACGCAAAATGATCTGCTGGTAACGTACCAGACAGTAACCGATCTTTCGCCTGCACGTGAGCTGAACCCGAAACTAAAGATCATTATACTTCCGAATCGTATTCACAGTTCTACCAATGTGTTTACCGTTCGCGAGAACCTGAAGAACCTCGATGCGATTATTTTACCGGTAGTCGTACCGCAGAAAAATCTTTTCGTAAATTTCAGTACACTCGATGCTGAAAAAGAATATCAACCGGTAGCGCAAGCCATTCTGAATTACCTCGCATGAGCAAGAAAAAGAATACACTGAAAGATCTTGACGATTTCTTAAAACAACAGGCTGCTACACTGGTGTCGCCTGCCAAGCTCAGTGATCAGATAGAAACACCTCAGCCACCACCGGCCGCAGCGGCACCATTGCCCGTGGCACAGGAAGTGGTTACTCCGGCTCCCGCTTCGGTTGCAGCACCCGCTCCGGTTGTAGAAGTTACCAGTGAAAGTATACTTGAATCGATCCGAACGCTTGCCAAAAAAGAAGGTACTACCGTGCCTAAGAAGATATACGATATTATACTGCAGTCTGCAGCACAGGGTACCTTGTCTAAAGAAGATACCATGCTCATCAACACGGTACTCTATTTGAAAAGTGGCGATAACTGGAAAGACGTTATCCGTGAGTATTGGAAAAAACGATAGTCGCGTAACGGCCTAGCAAGAATATAGTTCAGATTTATATCTATACTATATATCCGTGCCAAGGGCAGTAATAGTATTGGTGCTTTCTCAATACCTTTCCTATACCGATAATAGCAAAGAAAATGGTGGCATTATGCCCGAAAGATTTTTTCTTTGAGTTCCTTTGTATTTCGCAGGCAGCAGAGCTTTACGTGTTTTACATCACACCATACAACGCTTCGCCCTCATTGAACAAATATTAATGATTAACCGATAACGAACATGAAATTCGGAACCAAAGCAGTACATGCCGGTGTAGAACCAGACCCATCTACAGGTGCTATCATGACCCCCATCTTTCAAACATCAACGTATGTGCAGGAATCTCCTGCCCAACATAAAGGCTATGCGTATGCGCGCGGTGCAAACCCTACCCGTAATTCATTGCAGAAAAGTCTGGCAGCATTAGAGAATGGAAAATATGCAATCTGCTTCTCATCAGGCATGGGTGCTACCGATGCTGTTATCAAATTATTGAACCCGGGCGATGAAGTGATCACCAGCAACGATCTCTATGGCGGATCGTACCGGATGTTCAAACGGGTATTTGAAAAGTATGGTATAAAATTTCATTTTATAGACCTGACGAATACAGCCAATATAGCTTCTGTATTGAATGCGAAAACAAAATTACTCTGGCTCGAAACACCTACCAATCCATTGATGAATATTGTGGATATAGAAGCCAGTGTAGCCATCGCAAAGAAAAATAATATACTCGTAGCGGTGGATAATACATTTGCGTCACCATACCTGCAGAATCCGCTCGACCTTGGTGCAGATATAGTGATGCACTCGGTAACAAAATATTTAGGAGGCCACTCCGATGTGGTAATGGGTGCGCTGATCGTGAACGATGAGAAATTATACCAGGAGCTTCACTTTATTATGAACTCGTGTGGTGCCGTGCCTGGCCCGCAGGATTCTTTCCTCGTGCTGCGCGGTATAAAAACACTTCATCTTCGGATGGAGCGCCATTGTATCAACGGGAAGAAAATAGCCGAGTACCTGAAGAACCATCCGAAGGTTGGCAAAGTATACTGGCCGGGATTTACCGATCACCCGAATCATGCCATTGCTAAAAAGCAGATGAAAGACTTTGGCGGAATGCTCAGCTTTACCTTGAAAGACGACAGCATGGTGAAAGCAACCAAGCTGATGGAAAGTGTTCAGTTGTTTTCACTGGCCGAATCATTGGGAGGCGTGGAATCACTGATCAACCACCCGGCTTCGATGACCCACGCCAGTATACCGAAAGAAGAGCGCCTCAAAAGCGGATTGGTAGATTCGCTCATCCGTCTGAGTATAGGCGTAGAAGATGCGGAAGATCTGCTGGCCGATCTCGAGCAGGCGCTGGCAAAAGTATAGTCTTAGCTGCAAGAAGGAGGCAAAGGATGAAAGGCTATGGGCCGCTGGAGAGCACGTGTCTGGCACGAGAGACACCAGAAAATTATGAAGTTTACAAAGTATATATAGTAAAACAGGCTGTCATAAACCGACAGCCTGTGCTTTTTATACCCATACCTAACCCTATATATACCCTAATACATTCACTCCATATATCTTGCTCGTACAACCAGTAGCCTGAAGCCAGTGGCCGGCAACCTATATATACTCACGATGGCAGCTACTCTCAAAACGGGCAGTTACTTCCTCACTTGTTTGTCGTGCTTGTTTCTGTAGATCGAGCGGCTTGCGCGGTTTTGTTCGCGATGCAGGTGGGCGCGTTCCTTGCGTGTTACAGTTCCGTCTGCTTTCGCTCTGCGTTCAGTGCGTCTTATATGGCGCTGGTCGTGGCGGGCTTTGGCCGTTTCTCTGCGGGTAAGTTCACCGCTGGCAGCTCCCTGGCGGATGCGTGCACGCTGGTGATGCTCGCGTTGGTCAACACGGGGAGTAGAAGTCTGTGCATACGTTATACCGGCAAAAGCGGTGAATAATACCAGGGCAATAATCCGTTTCATATCCGTTATTGTTTAATCTGATGCTTTGACTTGGGTGGGATACAAAGGTTTAATGGAGGGACAAAAATTATTAAGGTTGTCAATTACGCAACATGCGCTTATCTTGAGCCTTAATTTTCACCTAAGGCTGTTAAGCGTGAAGAGACTTCCTCTGTTAATTACCATCGGAATAGTGCTCGTGAGTGTCGGGGGCTATTATCTCTACGACCGTTTTCTTGTCTCCAGGAGTATATCTCCGTGGGAACTGGTACCTGAGTCATCCATTTTTGTTTATGAAACCAACGACTGCCTTCCGTGTGTACAGCAAATGGAACAGACTTCATTATGGTCTGTATTCCGGAAAGCTGCATTTTACCAGAAGTCGACCGACTCACTAAAACTGTTTTTTGATTTTATAGAAGCACAACCCCGCGGGCTCATCGTATCGGCACATCAGACCCGAAAGGATGATTTTGATTTTGTATTCTATAGTCCGCTATATCAATCCAAGATCAGAAACCTGCTGATGGAGCAGTGGAACAAACTGAAAACAACGGAGCGGGAATTTAACGGAGTAAAAATCCATGAGCTGAACGGAAAAGGTCAGGCATTCTCGTGGGCAGAAGTTGATGATATCTGGATCGGAAGCTTTACACCTTTTTTGCTGGAAGATGTTATTCGCACCTATACCGGAGACGGCTCTACATTCAAGAAACAGATTGCCGCAGTATACCAGATGCCACATGTAAAAGAAGATGCCGGTAACCTATATATCAACATCAAGAACTTTGGTACGTGGATCAGCTCATTTGTCAACATGCCTGCTGACTTTGTTCGTGAGGTAGGGCACTCATCTTTACTCGATATAAAAGCTGAAGGGCAAACCTTTACTCTCAACGGCTTCAGTCTCGACAGCGCCAGTCAGGGATATATACTTTCGGTATTTAATAACCAGGTGCCCGTTCCGTTCAATATGAAGAACTATATATCGGAACGCTCGGTAATGGTGGCGAGTTATGGTATAAGTGATGGAACAAAGTTAGGTGAATCGCTCAAGGCCTATGCATCCAAAAAAAATCCGCAGTTACAGGATTCGGTACAGCAGATCGATAATACATCAGGTATCCATTTACAGGATTTATACCAGTCGCTGGGTAAAGAACTTACCGTATGTTACCTGGAAGGAAGAGAAAAGAGTTTATCGCGTGTAGTATTGATCGAAACTTCCAAGCCGGATGCCTGGCTTACAACCTTCAATACCATTGCACAAAAGAATAGCGTAGATACTGTCTTCTATGAGCGCTTCTCCGATTACGAGATACGCGAAGTGCCGCTGTATGCTTTCCCTGAAAAATTATTCTGGCCCTTGGTATCAGGTCTTTCCACAAGCTACTATACTTCGGTGGGTAATACCATTATTATAGGCGAAGATATAGATGACCTCAAAGCTTTTCTGGACGATATCGATAAGGAAGAAACGTGGGGTAAATCGGTAGCACAAAATCATTTCCTTGAAACAACCTTGCTCGAAGCCAACCTGAGTATATATGTGAATACACCGTTGGTATGGAATGTATTGGAAGATGTACTATATCCGAAATGGCAACAGTTTGTAGAAGACAATAAAGCATCTTTGCAGTCGATCGAGATGGGGGCTATACAAATGAGTCACCTGAACAACAGTTATTATACCAACATAACCTGGACGGGTGGTGAGTCGCAGAAAGGAAGCAGCGAAGCTTCCGCAAGAGAAGAGAAGCACGATAAACTCATTACCACCTTCAATGAAGGTATCTATAAGTTCTTTGTGATCCGCAATCACTTCACCAAACAGGAAGATGTACTTGTGCAAGATTCAACCAAAGCGATAAGTCTTGTATCGGCCGATGGTAAGGTGCAGTGGAAAATTGAGCTCGATAATTTTATTACCGGAGATGTAACGCAGATCGATTACCTGAAGAACGGCAAACTCCAGTTCTTCTTTGCTACACCGGGTAAACTACATATCATTGATCGCCTGGGTAATTATGTAAAGCCGTATCCGCTGGTTATACCAGAGAAGGATATAGAGTTCACCAATGTGGTGGACTATGATCACAGTAAAAATTATCGCTTCCTCGTGGCCGGTAAAAGTGGCAAACTGTGGATGTACGATAAAGAAGGCAACAACCTCGATGGCTGGAAACCGAAATCTGCGGAGGCAAGCTTAGTTACCACACCACAACATCATCGCCTGCGTGGTAAAGATTATATTGTTGCTGTGCGTGAAGATGGTATAGTATATCTGATGAATCGCAGGGGAGAAACGCTGAAGAATTTTCCGCTTAACCTCGATGCGCGTCCGCTCGGAGCGTATGCTGTAGAAACCGGTAACAGTAATACAGCGGCTAGTTTTGTGTTGGTATCGCGCGAGGGCTTCCGTATAAAATTCGATGTGGATGGAAAGATTATCAGTCGCGAATCACTGATCAAAACAACGCCCGAAGCACGTTTCAGTATGGTGCTGGAAGAACATGGCAAAGCATACCTCATCATTCGCCAGGAAGCCCGCCAGCTTACTATTATGAATGAAGAGCTGAAAGAAATTATAGCGAGCGATTTTGTTGGAAACAACCCGGTAGATATTCGCTACGATGATTTTGGCGGAGGCAAGGTATATATCACAATAACGGACAAGAGTCAGGACCTGTCATTTATATACGATGGTCAGGGCAAGTTACTCACAACACTTCCGTTGGAAAGCAACGCGATGGCTGTACGCCCCATGCGACAAGCGAAGTTGCAGACCTATAGCTCGCTGGGTCATTCGCTTACCATGCAGCCTTTGTAAATGCTGAGGTTAGGTTTACAATAACAGATCGTTTCGCACGTGTATTAGGAACTTTAACCGGTATACAACGCTTTACCGATTTGTTCGTATCTTACTTATGTTAAAACGCGTGTCTATGGAAGAGGAGCAAGACGATATTATAGTCTTTCAGCAATTCGATAATACCATTGACGCCAACATTGTGAAAACAAAGCTGGATGCATATGGTATACCTTGTTTCCTCACAGAAGAAAACCTGGCCAATCTTTATCCCGGCCAGCAACATGCTTTTTTCCAGGTAAGACTTCATTTGTTCAGGCACGACCTGTCGGATGCTCAGCAAATACTGGCTGAGAAAAATCTTTTTGTTGAAGATGATGCTACAGCCACATGCCCGCAATGCCATTCGCGAAAGATAGAACGCAGTTTTCCAAGGCAGCTCAGCGACCAATTTCTCGCTGGATTAAACATTTTATTCTTCGGAATATTTTTCCCGAAACGCAAGGTTAATCGCTGTACCGACTGCCAGCATGAATTTTAGCAGGTGTCTGGTATACGCTTGTAAATGGTTGATGTGCTGAGTACTTTAGGGGCAGAATTTCACTGAAAGTATGTCTGTTAAAACGATTGTAGGTATAATGGGCCCTGGCGAAAATGCTACCCCCGAAGATAACGAAATGGCTTTCGAACTGGGCCGCGCACTGGCGCGTAACGGTTGGGTTGTGCTAACCGGAGGCCGCAGCTTCGGAGTGATGGACGCTGCCATGAAAGGGGCTCGTGATGCAGGTGGTCTTACCATTGGTGTTGTACCCGACAGCAATGATCGTAACGCCTCTGAGAATGCCCAGATCAGAATTGTTACCGGCATGGGCAGTGCCCGCAACCTGATCAACGTACTCTCCAGTAACATCATAGTAGTGTTGGGGATGGCTGCCGGAACCGCTTCTGAAGTAGCGCTCGCTATAAAATCCAATAAAAAAGTTATTCTGTTAAATCAGGACGAGATCACGATCCGCTTCTTTAAGAACATCGGTACATATCGTGTTATGATCGCGAAGACGGTAGATGAAGTGATCTTCCAGGTAAAAGATTATCTCGCGGTACATCAGGCGGGACTTACCACGCACGAGTAATTTCTCCCGGATAAGTATATAGTATATATTCAAAGTATATAGCTATAAAAAAGTAGGAGGCTCCGAAGAGCCTCCTTAGATCCTTTCTTCTTTACCTTCGCCAGTATTACCTGGAATCAGGCTATAGAGAGTTTGTTCTCAGCTTTTTATCCAAAATTCTCATTCTGGTAAATGAAGCACCCCTAAAGATGAAAGTGACCTGTTGACTCTATATAATAAAACCTGGTGCCTGCTGCAGATCATTGAAAAAACGCAGATTCTATTGCATGCAGGGAAATCAGTTTCTCATTCTGTAGACCGTATGGGATATTCGATGCCACAGTATATTCCTCGCACATATTAGAAAAGTATATATATCGTGTATAAAAAGAAAGGGCCCCACGTGGAGGCCCTTTCGATCTTTTCTTGCTTTACTCAGCAGTCAGTGTCAGTGAAAGCTCAGAAAGACTTACAAAAGATCCATTTCCATTACTGTTTTCTTCTTCCGATATTTTCCTTCAACCCATTAATACCCTGCGAAGCTTCTGCGCCAACCTCGGCTGCTTCTTCAGAAGCGCGGTCTTTCATCTCGGCCAGATAGCTTTTGCCTTTACCCATCCATTGGGCAATTTCATCCATCCAGTCGTCTGTAGTCTTCTTTATATTCTTGCGAAGGTCTTCTCCTTTTTCAGGAGCAATGAGCATTCCTACAATAACACCGGCAGCTGCAGCTCCCAGTATCCCTACAATTAGTTTCGATGTTGAATTCATGATCGATGCTGTTTAAGGTGAATAACTGTATTCATTCTATAATTATATACCTATATATACTACATGCTTTGCTCGCATGCCTTTACTTTATCGAGATGCGCGCGCAACTGTGGCAAAGTCTGGTCGATGAGTATTTTTAAATCAGCGTCTTGTGTTTTGTCGAGACGCGATTCAAAATTTTTGATCGTCTGTTCATGCTTGTCAACCATGGTTTTACACCATTCTTTATTGAAGTCTTTTATATCGTCTTCCTTCGTCAGATCTTCGATCTTCTTTTTAGCTTCTTCCTTTTCTTCATTTGGAACAGAAATAGCTTTCAGGCTGGCAAACGTCTGCAGGTCTTGCAGTAACTTACTGTGGTCTTTCTCCAGCATCTGTGCCGTTTCCTTGATCTGCGAGTTGTCTGATTTTTCAGCTGCCAGTTTTGCCAAATTTATTTCTGCATAGTTCGCAGCTACCGTTTCTGCTATAAAGTCTGCATCTTTTTCTTCTTTCCGATCATCAAATTTTTCATCGTTGGATTCCTTCGCGATTTCATTGGTGTCGGTAGATTCCTTTTTGCCACACGAGATCGCTATAATTCCTGCGAATACGAATGGCATTATACTTCGAACTGATTTCATATATACCTGGTAAGTGAAATAATAACAATTAATGAGTGTGCGCGTATTGATCGCGATAATTCTTGATCGTATCATGCGATGCCTTTATGGCTTGCCGCTGATTTTCAACCAAACTCTTGATGCCAATCGGCCAATCTATATTTTCTTCCAGTGCATCCTTATAGGATTGCAGTGCGCGGTCTTCGCCAAACTCGCATAACTGTAGTGCAGCGTGCACATCATCTGAAGAGAATGTAGTCTTTACATCCATCCAGGCGCGGTATATATCACCGGCAGCAGATGTATCGTTGGCGGGTTCGCCACCGAGACGTATTACCGCATCAGTAAGGTTACTTTTGTACTGACGGCTGTCTGCAGCCATTTGTGTGAAAATTGTTCGGATCTCAAAATCAGTTGTGTCCTTGATCTCGTCCGCAGCTTTCTGATAGCCTTTAATGCGATCGAGATTTGTCCGGATAAGATCATTCAGAATGCTGATAACTCTTTCATTCGTTTTCATACCTGTAAATTTTTAAGTACTTGTAAAAAATGTCAGCACTTACTGACAGGGCATGTTTTCAAAAAAACATGCCACACACCTTATACTTCCCGATGGTATGGCGTACAGCTCCTTTTGAGTAGCGCATACCTCAGCTGCAGGTTAATCTGTACATAAATCACACAACGCAATATGCGTGCTACAATGTTGCTGGGGATTGATTGCCGCAATGTATTAGCAAAAAACAATACTATATATTAATATGTGTTGGTATACATAGTTGCGATGCCGTAGAGAAATTCATCAGCTATATGCTTTCTGATTATTGCTGTAGAATATTTTTCTCGGCAAAAAAGCTATATCTCTTTCTCCTGAAAAGGCACAGATATTTTAAGTCGTGTTGCAAACATGAACAATTCGTCTCACTAAAATTTAATAGTATGATACCGGATAAAGTATTGTATACAGATGGACATGATGTAACCGTAACGGATTCAACCTTTCGGGTAAAAAGCACATCCTATAGTTTGAAAGGAATTATCAAGTATGGTTTGCTCATCATGCGTCCGCAGCGATTACCGGGTATATTGCTGTTGCTCCTCGGGTTGATACTTGTATTCTGCGGATTTATAGACTTGTTTCCTGCCAATGCTTTTGGCGAAATACGTGCAGATGAAGAGTATATAAATGCCAATACTCTTGTAATGAGTGCAGGTGCAGCGTTGATGGTAATCGGCACATTGGTAGCCGTGATGATCCGCGAGCGTTACGCTGTTCGTATTGCAACAGCCGAAGGAGAGAAGAACGCAGTGGTTAGTCATCGGAAGGAATATATAGCGCAGATCGTAAACGCATTGAACGAAGCATTGCGTTTTGAGCGTCCTGATTCAGGACATTCTTTCATTGCTGTGAAAGAGTGATCTCATCCCTGGTGAATGTCCGTCCTGTTAACGCAGGGCGGACTGTTTATTTCAATATTTTCTAACCCACCGCGAGCATGGTAAAGATCATTACGGCTTCCTTTTTCTTTCTTTCAGTTTATATAGCCTATGGTCAGCCTTCTGCGCAAGAACCACTTGGCCTGGCACTCGAAAACTATCCGTATCCGTTTCCCGTTTATTATTTCAAACGAAACATTCAGCAACAGTCTGTAGCCATGGCCTATATGGATGTGAAACCATCCAACCCCAATGGAAAAACAGTGATGCTGTTGCACGGTAAAAATTTCTTCGGTGCTTATTGGGAACAAACTATCCGTGTGCTGGCAGCGCAGGGTTATCGTGTAGTTATACCCGATCAGCCGGGGTTCGGAAAATCGTCTAAGCCAACCGTTGTATATTCGTTTCAGATGTTGGCAGAATATACCCATGCCTTACTCGATTCGCTAAAGATACCCACGGTTACTGTCGTGGGGCATTCCATGGGAGGAATGCTCGCTGTACGGTTCACATTGATGTATCCGAAGCAAACACGACAACTGGTATTGGAGAATCCGATCGGGCTGGAAGATTACAAGGTATATATACCCTATAGCTCCATCGAGCAGGAGTATAGAAAAGAATTGAATAAAACAGAAGCCGGTATACGCAATTATCACAAAGCATACTATGCAGTTTGGAAAGATAAGTACGAAAAGTATGTGCAGGTGCAGTACCGGTGGATGTTAAATGCAGAGTATACACGGCTTGCGTGGGTTAATGCACTTACCAGCCACATGATTTATACTCAGCCGGTGGTATATGAGCTGCCCAATATACAGGTGCCGGTGTTGCTGATTATCGGGCAGAGCGATCGCACCGTGGTGGGGAAAGATGCAGTGCCCGATTCATTGAAGAATGTGTTGGGGCAATATCCCGCGTTGGGTAAAGCGGCAGCAAAAGCTATCCCGGGAGCCAGGCTGATAGAATTAAAGAATGTTGGACATATACCTCACCTTGAGGATACTGAAAAATTCAACCAGGCGTTAAAAGAATTTATAGGCCAATAGATCAGAATATGTACGAGCTGAAAGAAATTAACATTATACGCGACTATATGCTGCGGGCAGATCAGACGCTGGCTGTAGCAGAAAGCGTTACCTCGGGCCACATACAAGCAGCACTGTCGCGAGCCGAGAATGCGTTACGTTTTTTTCAGGGTGGCATCACCGCGTATAATCTGGGGCAAAAGTACAGGCACCTGCAGGTAGAGCCTATACATGCTATAGCCAATAACGCAGTATCCGAACGCATTGCTATGGAAATGGCCGATCATGTATGCACGTTGTTTAAAAGTGACTGGGGGATTGGTATTACCGGGTATGCTGCTCCTGCTCCGGAATTTTTGGTAGAAGAACCGTATGCTTTTTATTCGTTTTCCTTCCGCGGAAAAAATCTGGAAGTACGGAAAATATCGGCACCACAAAAAAGTCCTTGGGAAATACAGCAGTTTTATACCGAAGAGATCATTCGTGAATTTGCTTCTACTATCGTATAGGGGTGGCGTTGTGGGATGTTGTTCGTTAATGGTTATGCGTTATTCGTTAATAGTTATTTGTTAAACAGATTTATACCTCTCCGTTAGCTTTTCAGCTCTCTCCGTTCAGTTAATATTATATTTATCGGTGTACATCCGTAAGTTCAAAGATCTTCGAGAGCTCTTCCATTACCAGTGGTTTTTCTAAAATGCGAAAAGACGATGCAGAGGTTTTAGGAACCTGGTATGCACTGATAAGATTAAGCTGTGCTTTCGGATAATTTACCAATATATACTCTGTCTTTCCCCAGCCAAGACCATCGGGTAAATTGTTATCCAGAAAAATATAATCCGGCTGTACTTCGTCCAGTATCTTCATGCCATCTTCGAGCGTAAGTGCATGGTATACCTCAAAATTCTTAGGTGAGAAGAAACTTTTCATCAAAACCCCAAAATCCTGCTCGTCATCAATCAGCAATATCTTCTTGGCTTTCATAGTTTGTAAAGTTTAAAATCTCCTACCAACATGTTCAAAGCCTGCCAGGCCCTATAAATGTATATTGTACAAGTTAAGTGTGTACGGTATTCCCCATTGCGGTTTCTTTTAGGGCCATCCGTACAGTATGCTCCTGCCGGTCGTTTATAAGTTTTACAGAGGTGTCGCTGTGAGGTATACCATCCACCACCAGCACGGCTTCATTGTTAACAGCCTGATGGAACATAATGTTATATATCGTTTCATCATACCGGTATTGCACAGTTACGGTATTCCATTCTTTCGGCAGACAAGGTTGCAAACGCAAGGTGTCACCTTCGCGATGTATACCGAGGAACGATTCAATGATGAGCTGATACATCCAGCCTGCAGAGCCGGTATACCACGTCCACCCTCCACGACTTGTATGAGGCGCAACACCATATACATCTGCCGCCATTACATACGGTTCTGTTTTATATATAGCTATATCTTCGTGATTTTTGCCATGCGTTAGCGGATTAATCATATTCAGTAGCTCCCATGTTCGCTGCTGATCGCCCAGCCTGGCAAAAGCCATCACCATCCACACCGCTGCATGTGTATACTGTCCTCCGTTTTCACGCACGCCCGGTACATATCCTTTTATATACCCCGGATCTTTTTCAGATGTATTAAAAGGCGGATCGAGCAGTTGAATAAGTTTATACTCTCTGCGCACTAAATACTGCTCAGCCGATTGCATGGCTTGTATCGATCGCTCACGATCGCCAGCACCGGATAGCACAGACCAGCTTTGCGATATAGAGTCTATGCGGCATTCATCACTGCCGGAAGAGCCTAGCGGAGTGCCATCATCATAAAATGCACGTATATACCATTGGCCATCCCAGGCGTTGGTGTGTATATTATTCCGAAGTTGTTCAGCATGCTGTGAGCACTCCTGTGCAAAAACATCATCGTGCTGAAGTATAGCGATCGTTTCGAAGCGCTTCAATACATCATACAAAAAGAAGGCAAGCCAGGTGCTTTCGCCTTTGCCATGGATGCCTACCATGTTCATGCCATCGTTCCAGTCACCGGAGCCGATCAAAGGAAGACCGTGTTCACCCCATACCAGTCCGCGTTGTATAGCACGCTTGCAATGTTCATATATACTGGCGCGATGCCCTGACAGTATAGGAAGATCGTAGTACGATTCCTCACCGTTGTTCAGCGGACGTCCTTCGAGGAAAGGAGCCGTCTCTTCGAGTATCGCTATATCTCCGGTAGTGACAACGTAGCGGCTGGTAACATATGGCAGCCACAAAAAATCATCTGAGCATTGCGTACGAACACCACGCCCTACAGGAGGATGCCACCAGTGTTGTACATCGCCTTCGCGAAATTGTCGCGATGCTGCGAGTACTATTTGTTCACGCGCCAGCGATGGTTGTGTGTGTAACAACGCCATAACATCCTGCAACTGATCTCTGAATCCATAGGCACCACCGCTTTGATAAAATCCGCTACGGCCCCACAACCGTGATGATAATACCTGGTATAGTAGCCAGCCATTGGTAAGATAGTTCAATGCCTGATCGGGTGTTTCGATATATACTGCGCCCAATGTTTTATTCCAGAATTGATGAACACGTGCCAGCGATTCCTGTGCAGTCTTTCGTCCGCGAAACTTGCGTATAGTCTCGGTTGCTTCGTGTGGTGTTAGTGCTGCTCCTACCCGGAAAACAATTTCCTGTTCGCGTCCGCTTTCCAGTTCAACAGGCACCTGTACAGCCGTGCAGGCATCAAGGCCCGCGCCATATTTACCCGAGAGATGTGTGCGCTTCATGGCAGCCGGTGCTCCAGGCGTACCGTTGCGACCTATAAATTCGGTGCGGTCACAGGTAAAAGAGTAGATCTCTTCATCTGTATCAAAGAATGCTATACGATTGTTGAACTCTGTGTTATACGCATTGGTTGCCAGTATAGCACGTGTAGCAGGATCTACCTGGGTGGTTACGTGCATCACCGACTTATCACGCAGATCAGAAAGAACCCATTCTATATACCCTGTAACGGAAAGCCTGCGCACAGTGCCGGAAAGGTTTTTCAGTTTGATCACTATGAACCGTATAGCAGCATCCAGGTCTACGTATACCCATACTTCGCTGGTAATGTTATCTTCCGTATGCTCATATACTGTATAGCCAAAACCATGGCGGGTATAGTATGGTGTTTTGCCGCGAACCGGCAGCGGCATAGGCGACCAGTAATAGCCTGTATCTTCATCGCGTATATAGAGCGCTTCTCCGCTTTGATTGGTAACCGGATCGTTATGCCACGGTGAGAGTCTATACTCATGCGCATTCTCCGCCCAGGTATAGGAGAGTCCGCTCTCGGAGGCAATCGTTCCGAAATGTTTATTCGCGATAACGTTGATCCACGGCAGTGGCGTATGTTGCTCGGGCGTAGTATAGATGCAATACTCTTTGCCATCTTGTGTAAAACCACCATAGCCATTGAAGAATGCCAGATCATTGCGAAGAGAGACTGCATGCGCGGTTGATGGCGGGCGCGTTATAGTAGCTTCGAAGAAATCGACCGGTGCTTTGATAATCGTTCGCTTGCTGATCTGATCCGTTAAGTTGCCACGCGTGTCTGCTATAATAACACGCGCTACAGTTTGCAGCAGCACCCAGTCTTCATTGGGAATCTGATCGGATGAACGTATAAATATACCTCCGCGCCTACCCGTACCGTTGAATCCTATACCAGCGGCCAGTAAACTGTGAATCTGGTCTTGCAATACTTGCCTATACCCGGTGTGATCTTCGTTAACAATAACGAGATCGGCCGCTAAACCTTTCAGTTGCCAGTAAGCATGCGCCTGCACCAGTTGCCGCACCAGTGTAATGTTAGATGAATCGGATACACGCAGCAATACAATAGGAAGATCGCCTGAAATGGAATAACTCCAGAGTGCGGATTGCCCGCGCTGGTTCCGCTGAAGTATAGCAGGTTTGGCGCGAAGTGCCGGATTGGTATAGAGCACAGCACTCGCGAGCTGACCGAACACCTGGGCATCACTTTCCGATGCGTTGATCTGGCGCAACACCACCTGGCTATGTGTCCACGAAAGTTCGAAGGTGCGGTCACGCAGGTAGGGATCCTGGTAACGGTCTATCAGACTTTGGCATTCACCACGCGTAGCAGCTATACCGGTAACGATATCCCATGTTACGGCTTCATCCGGCTCAAGCGTAATACGATATTGTATGGCTACGATCGGATCGAGCACGGAACCTTGTGTGTTGCTCAGTATATTTCGGGTTTGCATTACCTGCGGATGTGCTATAGCGTTACCTCGCCCTATAAATTTTGCACGGTCGGTTTCATAGCTAACAGCGTCAGTAGCTGTACCGTTGTATTTTATCAGGTGCATCATCCACGGTGGTTGCTCCTCGTGCGAGCGTGGTCTGCGGGTAGCCAGTATAGCCTGTTGGTTGGCGAGTATCTCGGTTTGCACGAACAGGTTGCTGAACGCGGTGTGTGCCAGGTCTGCGCTCTGCGCATTCAATACTACTTCGGCATAACTGGTTATTTCTATTTTGCGTTTTCTGCGCGAGCGGTTCGCTATATGGATGCGCCTGATCTCAATATCATCTTCCGGAGATACAATGATCTCGGTATGCGTTTCGATTGCCTGATCGAGTCTTCGAAATTCTACACGCCCCTGTGAGAAGACGGCTGCATATTGATCGGCTTCTTTTAGTGTAGGCTGATGTGCACTGGACCAGAATATACCACTGTCGAGATCGCGTATATAGCAGAACGACCCCCAATGATCGCGTGTGCTGTCTTCGCGCCAGCGTGTTATAGCGGTATCTTTCCAGCGACTATATCCGCCACCGGCATTGGTTACCATAACGTGATAGCGCCCGTTGGAAAGTAATTGCACTTCGGGTGTGGGAGTGTCGGCTGTTCCGATCACGCGCATCTCGGCTGTAACGGGTGCAGGAGTAACATCCTGCATATCGGTAGCGGCTGAATGAAAACTGATGGTGTTGGGTACACGCTCCTGTAGTAATAATAATGCTGTTTGAAATTCAGGATCGGCTTCAAATCTTTTTTGCATCGGCTGATCCAGCAATATATAGGCTAATGAAAGTAAACTCATGCCCTGGTGATGCGCCATGAACGTTTGAATGAGCACGCGAGATTGTCCGCGCGGTAAACGCGAAGGAGTATAATCTACCGACTCATAAAATCCATAGCGTCCTTCGAATCCTTCCTCGCGCAGGCGATCGAGGTTGTGACAGGCCGCATCCGGATTTACCATTAGCGCCATCACGGTAGCATACGGTGCTATAACAAGATCTTCACCGAGGCCGCGCTTAAAGCCGAGCCCCGGTGTGCCAAAGGCGCGATACTGGTATATCAGTTGTGAGTCTACTACATTATAGCACGACTCGGATATACCCCACGGCACTGCATGCTGTCGTCCGTGCTCGATTTGTTTTTTTACAGTGCCGCGCATCGTTTCATCCAGTAGCGTGTTGGTATAGCTTGGCATGACAAGCATGGGCATGAGATATTCGAACATAGAACCGCTCCACGATAACAGCACGGGTGTATTTCCCGCAGTAGTTAAGCGTCTGCCGAGCGCAAACCAATTCTCCTGCGATACTTTACCTTGTGCTATCGCTACAAAAGAGCTCAGCCGGGCTTCTGAAGCGAGCAGGTCGTAATAGCTTGAGTCTCGTTGATAGGTTTCTGCATTATACCCGATAGCAAACAGGTGCTGCGATTTGTCGTAAAGAAAATCATACTCCATGGAAGCGAAGCCGGTGCATTGTGCTGCCAGTACATCGAGTATATCCAGTTGTTGCCGGGCATAGTGTGCTGCCGCGCGAAGGGATGTATTGAATTGTTCGAGCCATGCTTCTTCTTCCGCAGTTCGCTTTTGCAACGGAAGGGCTGGAATCTCAGCAGCGGTTACTGTATGTATACCGGTTAGCTGTGCCAGTGTAGGAATGGTGCTGAATACTTTTAGCGGTATAAATTTTTCGGGTACAGGTGAGAGAAACAGCCAGGGGGCTGTAAGTTTCAATTCGTTCAGTATTGCTTGCGCCTGTTTGCGTAACGTGGTGATCCAGTAATGCGCCTGTGTTTTTGTATCGCCTGGAGAGGATGTGGTAGCTTGTGTGAGTAAATTTTCAAGAAGAGTTTTTATATCCTGCAGCAGTATCGGCTCGGGCATAAGCAGTTGTACTATATCTTTCAGAATATTTTCCCATTTAGTCACACTGCCTGCCGGAAGATTATTGATAATGAGCCGCACGGTATCATGAAGTCCTTCGATCACCATACGATCGGCAATTCTGCGATCGCGCAGGTGAAGTATACCCTGCTTTAAAGTGATGAGGTGCCCGGCAAGATTGCCGCTATCCACCGTTGAAATATAGCGGGGGTGTAATGTTCGAAGCGTAGTGGTTTCATACCAGTTATAGAAATGTCCCTGATAGCGCTCTAATTTTTCCAGTGTTTCAAATGTGCTATGAGTACGCTCTATAAATTGACTTAGCGGTATATATCCAAAGTCTACAGCCGTGAGGTTTGCCAATAGAGAAAGCCCGATGTTGGTAGGCGAAGTGCGATGTGCCACTACCGGTATAGGATATTCCTGTAAGTTATCCGGTGGAAGCCAGTTATCGGCAGGGCCGACCAGGTCTTCGAAGAACGCCCATATTTTTCTGGATAACTCCCGCAGCGTACTTTTCTGATCGATCGATAACTCTCTGATCAATCCCTGCAAAGGTTGATTGAGCCACCAGACCGTTGCCGGTGCCAGCATCCACAGTATCAGAAAGGGCGCAGCGATCGCCAGAGCTTCCGGTCTGATCTTGATTAAGGCACAAAGAATGCCCAGCGACAGAAGCGGTGCTATAAACATGCGGATATATACTTCGGCTAAATTTTCTTTGTGATTATGTAATACAAATCCGGAAGGATTCCATTCGAGTAATTTTTTGCGCGATATAAACATGCGCCAGCCGGTGCGCATGATTGCATCTGCACTGATGCAGGCTTCGTAAGGCAAGCATACAATGGTAAAGGTTGCCTGTAATACAGTTCGGTAAGTATTACGCAGTGCATTGAGTAAATGATGCCGCAGCAATACTTCACTTGGCTTGTTTACAACACTCCAGAGCGATGCAAGAATAGCCGGTGCTATAATTAATCCGGTAATACATATCGTCCAGAAGAGAGGCGAGGGTAATGCCAGCCAGGTGAGTATATATAGTGCTGTAAGACAGATTGGAACAAGACTGCGCCTCAGGTTGTCAAATATCTTCCACCGCGAAAGAGCGGATACCGGATTGCTGTATAATTTTCTGTTTTTACCAGGTACATAGGGGAGGCACCAATTCCATATTTGCCAGTCGCCACGAATCCAGCGGTGCCTGCGATTGATATCTACGCGATAGCTGGATGGATAGTCTTCGTATAGCTGTATATCGCTGGCATAACCACATCGAACATACGCACCTTCGATCAGGTCATGACTCAAAATTCTGTTCTCGGGAAAACGATCGCCTAATACTTTTTCAAACACCTCTACATCATATATACCTTTGCCAATGAACGATCCTTCGGTAAACACATCCTGGTATACATCTGATACAGCCTGAGTATAGGGGTCTATACCCGAATCATTTTCATGAAGATGGGTATAGCGCGTGCGTTCGGCACCGTGCAGGCTTATAGCAATGCGTGGTTGAATAATACCATAGCCTTCTGTAACACGTTTCTCTTTAATACTATAAATGGGCTGGTTCAGCGGATGCGCCATAATGCCCACCAGTTTCCACGCGGCATCGCGGGGCAATTGCGTATCGGCATCCAGTGTAATGATATACTTTATCGAGCGGTATATCTGCTCACTTCCTACAATCAAAGAAAAGTTTCCGGTTTCGTTGTGCAGCAATAACTGGTTTAATGCTGTGAGCTTTCCGCGTTTACGCTCATAACCCATCCAGCATTTTTCCTGTGCATTCCACAACCTGGGCCTGTGAAAGAGAAAGAATGTATCATTGCGTACCCGGCTATATTTCCGGTTCAGTTGCTCTATACCTTTTTGCAGTGCTTCTGTCAGCTCTATATCTTCGGGTAATGTCTGTTGATCGGCATCTTTAAAATCCGTAAGTAATCCGAATAATAAATTGGAATCACGGTTTGCGAGAAAACGCACTTCAAGTTCTTCCAATAATTTTTCAACCTGCTTCAGGGTTCCTACCAGCGAAGGCACCACTACCAGCGTTCTGTATTCAGTTGGAATGCCCGTAGCAAAATTCATCTTGGGCAACCGCATTGGTTTAGTGGTGAGCGTAGCGATCCAGTTCGTAATGGACAATGCAAATTGACTCGCGGTAATCAAAGTGAAAACAGCAAGCAGTATATATAGTATGCCGGAAATAGGTTCGTAAAATGCCAGCGGGTCTGTGAAATCATTATATACCCTGGCCAATAAACCGGCTGTGATACTCAACGTTATAAGCGCGGCCCCTATACTATATATTTTGGCTGCGTGATGTTTGCAGAAGTCGCGTATAGCCTGGCCGCTGCCGGAAGACATTTGTGCCTGACGCGCGGTAAGTTTCCGGCCAGGACCAATGAGGTAATAGCCTACATGTATTCTGCGCGTATCCTGGTGGCCGGTGTTCTGTTCGTTGGCGAGGTTCAGTACAATAGTGGCTATAGTATGTTCGGAGGTGTGGCTTTTTTTGGCGATCTGTTCGATCTCATGGCGATAGTGATCGCGCGTAGTAAAATCCATTTTCGGATATATACCGGAAGGATCAAGCCGAAGTGTATTCTCCACCACACTCATCGTCTCCACGAACTCACGCCAGTCCATCGTTGCCAAAAATCGTAAACTGGTTATACTGTTGCTGACGGATACCTGGTCAGCAGCCTGCTTCTGGTTTTCTGTCAACACCATGGCATTGATGGTAACACCACTCTCAGAGAGATGTTGCTCAATCCAGTTAATAGGCAAAGTAACATCCGGACCTTTCCACTGGAGTTTTCGCGAGAAGGCTGCTATAAATGCACTAACCATGGGCGGGTTAGAACGCGCCATGTCTGCAATAACCAGCACCAGGTTTTTAGAATCCTTCTCTGCGGTTTCGAGTATACGCTCCGTCCAGTAATTTGCGAGGTCTTCATCGAGACGATCGATTGCTATACGAGCTGCTACACGACTCAGGTTTTCCAGCAATGCTAATCGCAGCACGATGGGTATAGCCCACAGTTCTCCGAGTGTGAGATAATTTACTTTTTGATATGAAGCTATAAAGTTACTCAGCCCGTTAATGTCGAGGTGGCCATCGCTGTGTGAGATGATCTCTGTAGCGATATCATATACCCGCGGAAAACCGGCAGCTTTACCGTTGGCAATGCGTGGCAACCCCTTGCTATACCCTTTCGGTAAATGGCGCTTGGCCATGCGTATCTGTTCTTCGATGAGATAGAAGTTGTCGAGCAGCCACTCACCGGCAGGAGTGATGGGTTTCTTTTCTTTAACAGCCTGTTGCAACAGGTGGGCTACACGCAACAGTATCTCTTCATTCTCTGCGAGGCGATTAAGCAGCAGCTCGGGCGTAGGTTGTGTTTCGAGTATATGTCGTGAAGCAAGCTCGTGTGCGTGCTGATCCATTTGATCTGCACTATATAATTCTGAACGCAAAGGCGGCCGCTCGTTTACATCTTCGCGTGTAAAGTAGTCTTTCTGGAAGGGAAGACGTAAGTGATCCAGAAAATCCTCGAGCGTTGCCGATTTCACCTTCATAGAGAACTGGTTTGGATTTGATAGAGGTACCGGCATCCGGTAAATGATCCTACCACCTGAATGATTGCTGAAAAGTGTTGATCACGGCAAGAATAGTCTGGTGTAATTGTGGAATTAAATACTCAAACAAGAAACAATAGCTGGTATAGATTTTTTAATACAAACCTTGTATGAACAACCTTCATCAAAAAGTAAGAACATTTTTTCAGGCGTACGAGAATCGCTTTACCAGGGCTTTACAAGGCGACAATGCCCTGGAAGGAACTGTAGATGATATTGAAGGAACGGTGAATGCCTTTGCAGAACATTTTATAGAAGCAAGTCCATCAGGCGTTATTGCGGGGAAGAATGATGAAGCTTTCCGGAGGATGATTCCGAGAGGCAACGAGTTCTACAGAAATATAGGGACGTGTGAAATGAAGATTCACAATCTGGCTATAACGGAACTGGATGCTCGGCACGTGATGGCTACTGTGCAATGGGACTCACGCTATGAAAAAAAGAATGGAACGCTGATTACCGTTTCGTTTCAGGTGATATACCTGTTGCAGCATCGTAAAAACGAGTTAAAGATTTTTGCCTATATAACCGGTGATGAACAAAGTGTGCTGGCGGAAGCGGGGTTGATACAGGAGGGAAGGAGCGTTATATAGGTATAAAGAGAGCCGGTATTTTTGCCGGCTCTTTCTTTTTTTGTCCGTTAACAGTTAATTGTTAATTGTGATTCGTGATTTGATTCTCCATACTGGATGGTGTAGTATCAAATAAGTAGTATATATAGCCAAAAAAAGAGCCGTATATATTACGGCTCTTTTTTGTTATATGTGCTGGGAAGGAGTAGCTGCTGTGTCTGCTGATGCATTTATACGTCACTATTCATCATTCCCTGTTCGATATTCATTATTCAACTTTAACCTTAAACATCGAACTTCAAACCAGAATTACTTCTTCACCACTGTAAACTCTACTCTTCGGTTATTCGCGCGGCCTGCATCGGTGTCGTTAGTATCAATGGGTTTGCTTTCGCCATAGCCGTGCGCTGTGAGACGGAAGCTTTCTATACCTTGACTGATGAGATAATCTACTACAGCCTGCGAGCGACCTTGTGAAAGGTTTGCGTTGTAATCGTCAGAGCCTTTGTTGTCGGTGTGGCCGGCAATCTCGATCTCTACGGTGCCGTTCTGTTTCAGTAAGTCCGCCACTTTATTAAGCTCGGTGAACGACTCCTTCTTCAGGGTAGTTTTGTCGAAATCGAAGTATATATTCTTCAGGCGAACAGTTACACCAATCTCGATCGGTATAAGGTACAGGTCGCGTATAGCAGGCGATAATTCTTCGCTTTCGAGCTGTACACTATCCGTTGCGTTGAGATAGCCTTCTGCCGAAGCGGAGATCATATACCAGCCAAGCTTAGGTACTTCTTTCTCGTACGAGCCGCGGCTGGCCTCTACTTTAAAGTTTGTTTTACGATTGTTACGCAGGGTAATATCCAGCTTGGCAGGAATCTGCTTGTCTGTTTTCTTATCATATACATTACCCGATACAAGCAACTTCTTGGCTACCGGTTTCAGCAGCAATTCAATATATATAGTGGTATCTTTATTTAATACCGGCAATTTGAATGATTGCTCTTTGGGTAAAAATCCTTCGGTACTGGCGGCTACAGAAAACTCGCTCATCTCCGGCACTTTGGTATCAAATTTACCCGTAGCATTAGAGCGCAGCTTCAGCGGCTCTTTATCTTTTATCTTGATATCAACATTGGCCTGCAGCGGCTCCTGTGTTTTTTCGTTCAGTACAGCGCCTGTTAATTGTACTTTAAATGTTTTTGGTACGAGTTCATATAGATCAAGCTGTGCACCATCCATCGCTTTGTTCGCGCGGCTGGTAAATACGTTACCGGCATTGTCGATGGTAAAGTAATAATCCAATGCACTGGTGTTAATAGGCTTGCCCATGTTGATGGGTTCAGACCAGTTCATCCAGGTGTCATCCAAACGGGTGGTGCGATATATATCTACACCGCCTTGTCGTCCGGGAGACTGGCGTGCGCTGGCGAAGTATAGTGTTTTTTGATCGGGACCTATAAATGGACCAACATCATCAGTCGTAGTGCTGAGTTTTAGTTTTACCGGCTTAGACCATGAGCCGTTTGCCTGGAGCTCGCTTCCATACAGGTCGCTGTCAGGACTATTTTCTTTTTCACTGAAGTAGATGATCATGTGCTTCATATCGGCCGACATGCTGGCACCATAGAAGCGACCTTTGTTCATCGACTTGAAATCTTTTACATCGAGCTCGCGAAGTGAACCATTCGTAACGATGGAGAACCCCTTTTCACCTTTTGTTCTGCCTCCTTTAATGAACAAACTTCCATCCGGAAATACCGTGAACACCTGGTTGGAACGATGAACGTTGAACGGGCTGCGCAGGTGTTCGGCTTTGCTCCACACTCCGCTGGCATCTTTCTTCGACATCCATATATCCTGCGTATCATCTTTACCCTGTGTGTTCTCCGGGTGATCCTGCACAAAGAAATAAAGTGTTGTACCGTCTGGTGAAATTACCGGTGCAGCCTCGTGGTGAAATGTGTTTACATTCTTATCCATCTTCACGAGTTCGTAACGCTGCATGGATTGCAACGATGGCTGACTGACAGCATAAAAAGTTAGCAGACTAAAAAATAGTAGTAGTGGGGTTTTCATGTAGGTTAAATTAACAGAGTAAAGTTAAAACAATAACAGAAATCGTATAAACAAAAAACCGGGCTTTTGCCCGGCTTGTCGATTGCCTGAATATAATTTGATCGCTTTAAGAGCGATTACTTACATTGACTTTACATGAACGGCTATACTGCCCATGCATTACGCATCGGTATCAACACAATCATGGCTACAATAATGATCAACGCTATGAGGTTGAAGATGAACAGTCGCTTGTGCTTGGCAACCGGGTCGGTCATGCGCTTAGAGGTAGCACGTGCTATAGTGATCAGCACCACGGCAATGAGCATTCCGAAGATGTGCTCTACTGTCCAGTAGCGGGTAGCTTTATCACTCATGGTTTGTGCACCAAACTGTACGAACGGACTTACAAAATATAGTATCAAACCCACTACCAGTTGAATGTGTGTAAAGATCAGGAGGAAGAGGCTGAGTTTATCATCCAGTTTTTCAAAAGGCTTTTTGCCGGTAAAACCCGTCAGTGATTTGAATATCACCGCGAGCAACAGCAACAATACAAGGTAGCGCAGGGATGAGTGGGTATGCAATAATCCGGTATACATGGCAGGTTTTAATTTGCGCACAAATTAGCACGGCAAATTGAAAGTTCCGAACCTTTCTCAACTTCTTTGGCAATGGTAAAAATTTTACTTTTGATAACCTTATCTGCCTGATTTTATGCTGAAGTATTTGCTTGTATTTTCTTTTACCCTCACCGCGATGTTGGCACACGGTCAGGACGACAGTACCCGACACGTGCCGGATACTGTGAAAGTAGGTGCCTATGTAATCAGTGTACACGATATCAACTTTCATGATAAAGAGTATACTATCCGTTTCTGGCTCTGGTTTGTGTACGACAATGCACGGTTCGATTTTTCGAAACAACTGGATATACCTAATGCGAAAGAGATCGAACCACCTGAAATTATAGTAGACAGTGTGGACGGTAAAGCATGGGCGATCATGAAAATGAAATGTACTATGAAAGAGCGATGGGATGTGCAGGATTTTCCGTTCGATAAACAACATCTGAAAGTACAGATCGAAAATACGTTGTTCGACAACAAGAGCCTGGTGTTTGTGCCCGATCAGCAAGGAAGCAAGTTTGATGAGAAGGAAGCTATTGATGGCTGGACGATTTTGAACTTTCATGTGGCCAGTAAAGAGAATGATTATGAAACCGGTTTTGGCGATGCTTCCAATACATACCAGGTGTTCTCTACATTCAATATCGAGATGGATATAGAGCGCAATGCCTGGGGATTGTTCATGAAAATATTCATCGGTATGTATATAGCATTTCTGATTGCTATCGTAAGCTTTACACCGCATCCTTCCGAACTTGAGCCGCGTTTCGGTTTACCGGTCGGTGGTTTGTTTGCTGCCGTGGGTAATAAGTATATTATTGATTCGGTATTGCCGGAGTCATCCACCTTTACATTGGTGGATACGTTGCACGCCTTTACCTTCTTCGCCATATTTATGACGCTGGTGGTATCGGCCGTTACACTCAAGCTGCACGATAATGATAAAATGGAACTGGCCCTGCGTATTAACCGAATAGGCTCGCGTATAGTGGTAGTATCTTATATAGCGGCTAACCTGATAGCAATTGGATTAGCATTACGTTAAACTAAATAGTATGAAACAACAAACAACCCTGAAAACACTTTTGTTGCTGATAGTTTCGCTGATCGTATCGGCAGCTTCTGCACAAACATTAACGTTGAAATGGAAAACGGATACGTTGTTCCGCGTGCCGGAATCTGTATTGGCAGATGCCAAAAATAAAGTGCTATATGTAGCCAACATCGATGGCAAGCCTGATGGTAAGGATGGAAAAGGATTTATATCGAAGATAACTCCGGAAGGAAAGGTTATTACCCTTGAGTGGGTAACGGGCCTCAACGCTCCGAAGGGAATGGGCTTGTATAAAAATACACTCTATGTGGCCGACCTCGATCGCCTCGCGATCATTGATATTGCTACCGGTAAAACATCTTTCGCAGCGTTGGCCGAAGCTCAATTTTTGAACGATGTTACCGTAGATGAAAAAGGAAATGTATATATATCGGATTCCAAATCCGGCAAGATCTATAAATATGCCAACGGAAAGGGTGAAGTATATTTTGAGAATGCCGATATAAAAGGAACCAACGGTGTATTGTCGGTAAAAGATATACTATACTTTGTGGATTTCCCTACCGGCAAATTCTATAAGCTTGATGGTGCCAAGAAACTTACACAGATAGGTACATCCGGCCAGGGTGGCGATGGTATAGTGCCGGTGGGTAAAGATGAGTTCATCATCTCTTCGTGGTATGGTGAAATATACCTGTTGGATGCAGCCGGCAAGGCAACCAAACTGCTGGATACGAAAGATCAAAAATTGAATACTGCAGATATATACTACGATGCAACTTCCAAAACACTGTATGTGCCTACGTTCTTTGGCAACAGTGTAGCGGCCTATACTTTTGCCAAGTAGTCAGTCCTTTATACATTTAGTATATAATATACAGTTCGTGGAGCATCGCGAACTGTATATTTTGTACTTATACCCTTTCCCCAATTATGAGCAAAACTATTCTGAAAGAATTGCCGGAGCTTGTTGAAGCGAACGTTATACCGGAAGAGACGGCAGACCGCATCCGGGCGTATTATGCGCAGAAGGAAGATCCAACACCCAATCGGCTGATAATTGTTTTCGGAATTTTAGGTGCGCTGCTGGTAGCGCTCGGTATTATTCTGATCGTTGCGCATAACTGGGACGATTTCAGTAAACCCGTAAGGCTCTTCTTTGCGCTTTTGCCCATGCTTGCAGGGCAGGTGCTCTGTGGATATACGTTGATCCGTAAACAAGCCAGTGTTGCCTGGCGCGAAAGTGCTTCGGCATTCCTTTTTCTTTCGCTGGCCGCTGCTATAGCCATCGTAAGCCAGGTATATAATATAGAAGGAACACTGGCCGGTTTTCTTTTTATATGGATGCTGTTGGGCTTCCCCATCATCTATATTATGCAGTCGTCTATCACTTCGCTGCTATATATTATCGGTATAACCTGGTATGCCAGCGAACTGAGTTACTTCCATTATCCATATGAAACCGCGTGGTGGTATTGGGGATTTCTGGCACTGGTGCTGCCACACTATTACCTGCTATACCGCGATCGAATTGCCAGTAATTTTTTTACATTTCACTCATGGCTTCTGGCAATCTCTGTCACCATCGTGTTGGGTATGTTTGGCAACTGGCTGGAAGAAATTATTACACTGGTATATATCAATGCGTTTTGCATATTTATACTGATCGGCCAGTGGGAGAAGATCGCAGCGCGCAGGTTGATTAATAACGGATTCCTGATTGTTGGCAGCCTCGGCTTGATATCGTTACTACTCTTTTTGAGCTTTGATGTATTTTGGGAAGAGGCCGGAAGTACACGATTGTTACACGCATATCCTTTCTGGATATCTTTTATAGGGGCAGGAGCATTGCTGGTTATGCTGGGACAAAAACTTTCCTTTGCCAAACTGAATGTGAAGAGCTATGCCTTTATCGCTATATTTATACTATATGCGATTGGGTTAGGCGAGCCATTTATTCCGCAGGCGTTGGATAATATTATATTGTTTGTATTTGGTGTTTTTACCATTCGCGATGGCGCACAGCAAAACCGGTTAAGTGTGTTGAACTATGGCTTGCTGATTCTGACGGCACTGATCGTTTGTCGTTTCTTTGATCTGGATATGAGCTTTGTTGTTCGCGGATTATTATTTGTATTGGTAGGAAGCGGCTTCTTCGTAGCCAATCTCTGGATGGTACGGAAACGCAAAGCAGAAAACAACGGCACCACTATACGCTAAAAGGCTATGAAGAAATTATTGATCCCCGCATTTGTTATTATGTGTCTGGTGCAGTGGTTTGTTCCGGCACAGATAATCGTAGAGCAGGAAACTGTATTGGATGAAGGTACACTCTATCATTTTAAAAC
>NZ_DATCSD010000403.1:0-3782 GCF_036568665.1 Ohtaekwangia sp.
GGTGAAAAATTATCGAAGTAGTAAGCATGCTCTCCGCCCACTTCCGGTAATGATGTGAGCTTCGATAAAAATACAGGCTTGCCATAGTACATCGCTTCCAACACCGGCAAACCAAATCCTTCTGCGAGCGAAGGGAATATAAATGCCTGGCAATTTTTAAGATACCAGTTTTTGTCTTTTTCCGAGACAGGTCCTGTTAAATGTACTTTGTCTTCTACACCAAATTTTCTTGCTTCTGCCAGGATCTTTTTGTTATAGTCACCATACGGAATACCCGAGATGATGAGCTCTGCATCGAGCTCGCGCAGCAGCGGAGGCACTACATGAAAGTTCTTCTTGGGGCCAATGATACCCAGGGAGAACAGGAAAGGTTTTGCTGGTTTATAGCCGGGTATATATTCATCTTCTACATCGTGAAAGCTGCAACCGTTATACACTACTTTCATAGGCTTGCCCAGTGTAGTGAGGTTTCGCATAACATCCTGCTGCACAAATCCGGAGATGCAGGTAATAACATCGGCACGCTCTATACCCTTTAGCACCATCGCATTATATTTCTTTTTTCTGCGCTCACTGTCTGACTCGTGCAGGTAATTCAGATCGTGTATAGTGAGAACCATTTTTGTGCGCGCATTTATCGGGTAGTATTTGGATTGCTGATGCGTCATGTGCCACACATTTACATCGCTTGTGCCGGCCATGTATAGTTTACTGAATAGTCGTGGTGCTATATATCGAGGCTGATCGCCAAACAATCCCCTCAATTCTTTCGGTATAAAAAAAAGAAAGTCATCGTCCGCATGCTGATGTTTCAAAAGGTGTTTCCCTAAACTTGAGCAGAAGTGATATAATCCTGTATTGGGATATTTCATTCTTTCCAGATCGAGCAGAATCGAGCGCATTAAATGGGGACGAGTATATTATCTGCTGGAAGTAAAGGATTTTTACGTTTCCAACCAAATTGACCGTATATAGAGAAAAAGGAGGTTTCTTCGCGGGGGAGTCGTGTGAGGCGCGGTAATTTTTTTAATTTAAAGCCGAAAAGCATGGCAGTGTGGCAACGCCTGCTGCTATATATTTAACGATTGAATATGAAACTATCCGCAGTTATTATAACCTTCAATGAAGAAGCAACCATTGAGCGTTGTATTAATTCCCTGAAACCTATAGCGGATGAGATTGTTGTGGTTGATTCTTTCTCGACTGATCGTACGCGCGAGCTGGCCTCTGCCCTGGGAGCACGAGTTACTGAACGGGCCTTCACGGGCTTTACCGATCAGAAGAATTTTGCAGCAGCACAGGCTACACACGATTGTGTATTATCGCTGGATGCAGACGAGTATCTTTCTCCTGCACTAACAGCATCTATACAGCAAACAAAGGAGCAATGGCCTGCTGACGGATATACTTTTAACAGGCTCAATCATTATGGCGGTAAACCTATCAAAACATGTGGCTGGTATCCCGACAGCAAAATACGTTTGTGGGACAGGCGCAAAGGACAATGGGAGGGCGGCCTTGTACACGAAGTAGTAGTGATGCAGCCGGGTGCAAAGGTAAATCACCTGGCAGGCGACCTGATGCATGTTTACTTTCAGAATGCAGGACAGTTGTTGAAGAAGGTTCAGCAATACTCTGATATTTATGCTCAGGAACATGCCCATAAAAAGAGTATATCTGCCGGCATGATTTTTCTGAAAACGTTCTGGGCTTTCTTCAAGAGCTATATTATTCGCAGAGGTTTTACCGATGGATATGAAGGCCTGGTTATTTCAGTGTCTAACGCCAACGGAGTTTTGTACAAATACGCTAAATTGTTAGAGGCAAATCGACAGCGTAAAAAAGCGGAAAAGTAGACCATAGATATATACCTGCCGATATCTTTACTATATATGGCGATGAAAATGAAAGTACAGCCAGCCAGTACGTTGTGTGAGGGGTATGCCACGGTATGGGGCGTTGATTCTGTGAGCGGGAATGCTGTACTTTGCCTAAACTCCCGTATCGCATGAAGGTTGGCGGATTTACTTTTATCAGAAATGCTATTCTGTACGATTACCCGATCGTAGAAGCCATAACTTCTATTCTGCCGTTATGCGATGAACTGGTGGTGGCCGTTGGAAATTCGGACGACAATACGCTGGCGCTTATTCAATCTATTCCCAGCGATAAGATCAGGATCATTGAAACTGTGTGGGATGATTCGCTGCGCGAGGGAGGAAGAGTACTGGCACAGGAAACAGATAAAGCCTTTCATGCACTTTCACCCGATGTTGACTGGGCATTTTATATACAGGGCGATGAAGTGATGCACGAGCAATATATAGCTGAAGTGCGCACCGCCATGCAGCGCTATAAAGATGATAAAGCCGTAGAGGGTTTGCTGTTCGACTACAAGCATTTCTACGGATCGTATGACTACATCGGTGAATCGTACCGCTGGTACAGACGTGAGATACGTGTGATCCGTAACGACAAGCATATATATTCGTACCGTGATGCACAGGGTTTTCGCAAGGAAGGAAATCAGAAATTACAGGTAAAGCATATTAACGCAAGCATCTATCATTACGGCTGGGTAAAGATGCCCAAGGCTATGGCGATGAAGCAACGATCATTCAACAAGTATTGGCATGATGATCAATGGATCGAGCAGCACGTGGCCCAGGCAGAAGAGTTTGATTACTCGGAGATCGATTCGCTGCAGTTATTTAAAGGTACACATCCGGCTGCGATGATGAATCGTATCGCGGCCATTAACTGGAAGTTCGATCGCAGGTTGTCGGCTAATCACCTTTCGCTAAAGGACAGACTAAGAAAACTCATTGAAAAAATTACCGGCTGGCGATTGGGTGAGTACAGGAATTACCGCATCATCTGATGTTGTATAAAAGCGGTAAGTTCCATCGACCACGCTATACCGATGTGAACAGCAATGCCGCCCCAAATACTTTTTGTTTCGTAGGCAATAACGCCCAGTATATATCCGCCAAAAATAGAACTGATGGCTTCTCCGGGCGGTTTACCAAAGTGGAGGAAGCAATATATAGCGACCATGGCCAATACAGAATTTCTGCCGGTATACTGCAGTAGTCCTATCACCATAAAACCACGGAAGAGAAACTCCAGTGTAACAAAGTCAAAAGCATACGCCAGCTCGTAGGCGATCACCGTTGTCCACTCGGGTATACCCAGGTATGCCGCAGCTTCAGCACCTCCTCTATACATCGGGTATTGCTTGAGGAAAGAAGGATGAAAAGAAGCGAGTATAATTACCGGTAGCATTAATGCCAGCATAACAAAGTACGGTCGCATATCCGTTGGGCGTATACCCAATCCGTAAGCGTGGCGATCGTTGCGCTCAACAATATAGTAGAAGAGCAACAGCGGCAACAGTACCAACACACCACTGACAAGATTGATGGTTAATTTGAATACCCAGAGTTCGAGGTGAGAATTGGTCAGTTCATTTACGATCGGCCGTAGAAAAGGCACACTGCTATCAGCCGAAAGTGCGAGCAGCATGAGTACACTTTTCATCCAGAACCATTTTGAGCGCCAGAAGCTTTTCTCTTTTTTAAAGATGCTTACAGAAAGCAACACGGCAAAGTAAGCAACGGCATAGGTGAGGAGGTAGGCTGTAAATTTATATATACCCGACAGGTTATCGAGCACGCCATTCTCAAAATCGAGTGTATAATTACTATAAAGAGAAGCGGCCAGAAATATAGCAACGGCACTGTAGTGACCCACGTTGAAATCATGCGTAACATGTTCAACGA
>NZ_DATCSD010000404.1:0-5313 GCF_036568665.1 Ohtaekwangia sp.
CCCGTGGTACCGCCTATAGCATTGTAGGTACTCATCATACCGAATGAGCCAACGGAATTTATACTTTCAAAAGTAATGTTGCGTACAGAATCAGGTTGCTTGGAAACATAGTTGAGCATACCACCAAACTGTGCGCCATATTGCAGCGAACCGGTTCCTCGCACAATCTCAATGCGGTCAACAGCTTCTATCGGCATACTATAGTGGCTGGCCGGATAACCATACATATCGGAATTGGTAATAATTCCATTCTTGCGAATGTTATACTCCCAGCCCCGATGCGGATCGAGTCCGCGGGTTGAAATGTTCATCTGGTTTCCTGAGCCGTCCATGTCATATACAAATATACCGGGCACCTTAGAGAATATCTGTCGCGGTGTTTTCTCGGCAATGTTCACATTCATATTCTGAACATTGATTACTTCATTTTTTATACCGCCTATTAAAAACGTTCCGTGTGTAGCGGGTAAGCGTTCTACATCCAACCTGTTTCCATGAATCGTAACTTCTTTCAACTGTTTTGCTTTTGTTGAATCTACCTGTGCCTTCGCAGTAAGTACCGTGACTATCACAAAAAAAAGTATTTTGTAAAATCTTATCATCCTGTACTTTTTGAAAGAACCGGAGAGACTCCGAAAAGTCCCCCGGTTATTAACCAAAAATCTATTTTCTTATCTATAGTATATATTAATCAGCACCATCGGTTTGTGCGAATGCCACTACAAATCCTCCTACATTTTTACCTTGCTGCAAACCTACCTCTATATCCGAGCGGTAATGTATACCGGCATACAGACGTGAGCTTGATGCCTCTGCTGCTTCACCCACGAAGTAATCGCTGTTGGCGGGAAACAGATACGCGAGGAATGTTGAAGCTGCTCCGGAGAACGTTGAGTGCCCGGAAGTAAAGGCCGGGAAGTTCGGCACACCGGTTCCGGTTTTTATTACAGGGTTCATCTGCGAAGGACGAGGATTGAAATAAAAATATTTTGTATCCCAGCAGCACACAGCCGCATCATGCAGTGCCATATTCAATAGAGCAAAGGCACGTGCTGCTCTTACTTCGCTATAGTTTGCATCGCGTATATACTCTGCTGCTATATCATTCCAGTGTCCCGGAGGCGTATAGGTACCGGCACCATCGGCCCACTTGTGTACAATAGCCAGCCGCTCGCGCGTAAGATTTTGAGAATACCATTTCACTTCATCCACTTCTGTTTGCATCTCGGCAGAAGATGTTAATGGCGGAGGTGCCGGGCGACCTGCTGTTATCTGGTCAGGCGTCATTGTCCAGGCTTTTACTTTACCAAATACCGGCAACATCGGAGGGCGCTTCGGTGTTTCTAAACTCATCCACGGCACTTCTCCTTTTGCTTTTGCTCCGTCTTCCAGACTTTGCCAGAGTGTTTTATTACCACCGGCTGCTCCCATACCATCGCCTCTGGCACGAGTAATGAATAACGCAGCTACAGATTTACCCAAAGCAAGTCCCGCAGTTATATCGCTTGTAGAAGCTTTACCTGACCACAATGCTGCGTTGCGTTGCTCTGCTGCTTTCAAAGTAATTTCTTCTACGGCTGCCGGGAAAAGTAATTTCAGCATCTCGGCTGTTACACCGGATAACACTGCGTCATGCGAAGGATATGAAGGAAGACCTGTTTCCGGCATCAGTGATTGTATACCGCTATCATTTTTATAGGGTGACGGGCGATCGTACTGATACATATAGTGCCATGCCGCTTTCAGTGCTTCATACTGCGCTACACTTACATAGCTATAGGCACGTGCTGCATACGGAGGATTGGCAAACGGAAAGTTAGGATCAGCAAACGGGTTCTCTGCATCCGGCACCGGATAGGTACCATCCGCTTTGGGTGCTGGTGGTAAATTATAGCGTGCCACAAGTCCGCGCAATATCTGGTTCCAGCGAAGTATACCGCCACCGCTCCAGTATTCTATAGCTCCCTTTTGTTCTTTGGTAAGTTTGCTCTGTGCATCCTTAATAGTAGCCAGCTCTGCTTTATAGGCATCGGATGTTATATCGGCAGGCGGGTTAAATACTTTGGGTGTAGAGTTCTCTACAATGTTCACGATCTTATCGATTGTAAAAGTATTGGCATCCACCGGACTCCAGGTTTCAGCATCTTCATCCAGGCTTGCAGGTTCAAGGGGGGTAAGTGTTTCCTGTAGTTCTATCTCTTTATCGCAGCTCGCTACAATGCCCAACACGAGTGCAAAGGTTATCAGCAATGTATAGTATAAATTCTTTTTCATATATAGAGGTGGTATTACTGGTTCTTCTCAAACTTCAAAGTATATAGCAGGCCGGTCATTAACGTGGTTGACTGGCCCACGTTGCGTCCGCCAAAAGTATATGCACCCGAGGCGCGCACTGCAAGGCCGCGGGGCTTCGGCAGGTAATACATCAGTAAGGCTCCTGCTTTTATATAGTTCATCCGGTTCGATACAAAAGGCATATCCTGCCGGCGAATGTCTGCACCTCCAAGAGTATTTTGTTGCATATAGTTTAACTCTGCCTGCAGCGGACCTATATGATACCCTATACTGGCAAATACATCAAATACATTTGGCATCTTTACTTCATCGCTCAATACAAATTCATTTCCGTTAAAGTAAGCCGGGCGATCGAGTTTAGTATTGCTTCTCCAGGTATATCCACCGGAAGCATTTACATACCAGTCGTGAAATTTATAGTTAGCCGTAAGGCGGTACATCAGGTTGGTAGTATGCGTACCCAGAGCTAACGGAAAAAAGTCGGGAGTATAATCGCTTAGCGGTGTCGAGAAGTTGAGCACTGCAAAGGTATTGAATGCACTATTCTCCATTTTCTTCTGGAAGAAATTATACTTTACACCAAGCGACAGATCCTGAAGACC
The DNA here is from genome assembly GCF_036568665.1 of Ohtaekwangia sp. Taxonomy (GTDB): domain Bacteria; phylum Bacteroidota; class Bacteroidia; order Cytophagales; family Cyclobacteriaceae; genus Ohtaekwangia. Next base: position 2,898 of record NZ_DATCSD010000404.1, read on the forward strand.
TTCCATACCATGCAGGGTTCCCTGGCTGGCTTTTGTCTTTACATACGGCACCATGGCAATCACGTTTATTTTGTTGGTGATACCATAATTACCGACCCACGTCAGGCTTTGTGTTGTTACATGCCCGATGTTTCCATTGTCACGTTTCAGTTCTCCTTCCCAATAGTCCGTCCAGCGATCATGCGAATACATAAAGCCGGTACAAATGTTCTTCTTGGGCATCATGAGCCCGTCCGTCAGGGTTTGTGAGAAAGAGAGTGTGGGAATGATTCCCAGCAGTAGCAGGTAGATTTTCTTCATATATAGTTTTGGGATAAAATGGTTTCCAGTTGGCGGTGATCTCCTGTAAAAAAATCACACAAGAGCTGTTCTCCTTCTTGTCTGTACAGATGTTCTTCTGCGAAGCATGTTACCGTATAGACTATAGCTATACTATATATAGAAACCTAAAATGATCGTTGAAAGAAAAATGTACGGTAGAAGGAATAGGGAACGGCTACGCTCTTTCAGGAGGATGTACGATCGAAGCAAAGAAAGAGTCGATCAGCATAGCAGGTTCTTTCGCCTGGCGCACATCGCTCGACCAGCCCAGTGTTGCCTGCCTGATCGTATAGGTACTTACTAAATATTCTTTTATAAATGCCGGAAGTGTTGGCGCCTGGTGCCCTCCGTTAGAAGGATTGTCCGTAAAGGTCTTTACATAATCCGCCAGCGCCTGGTCAATACGCGTGCTCTGTACATCCTTTATACATACTATATAGAGTGTATCCTGTGCGTGGCGCTGCTTTACCATGCGGTACATTTCACCATGGTGCACAAACTCGCCATCTACACGCTGGTATTCCTGCGCATCGGAGGCGTATGGCAATGCCAGCGGCACTTTAATGGTTACTGTTTCTAATGATTGATATTGCTCAGCATCGAATTGCTGTATGAGTTGCTGGCGGTTTTGATAATGCAGCCCGAAGAACAGACCATAGTATCCCAGCACATTGAAGAGCAGCAGGAAAATGAACACTATGGATACTAATTTTCGCACCGGGGCAGGGTTTGGGTTACTACATAGTTAGAAAAATTAGTTTAATAAAACAACGGCTGAAATCGTTTTCAATAAGGGCTGGCGGAGATTTGCCTGTTGAAACAGCTTATAGCGGAACGTAAACGACTTTTTTAGTCTCGAAAAATTCTTCGGTAAAATAATCGGAGAGATTATAAACCTGGTGGATTCGCTTGAGCTCGGCAAGCTCTTCATCGAGGTTGCCTCCTTTCAGATAGAGGATACCATTATCCAGCGGATGTATAGATTGCTTTTTGGTTTTACGGTGTATCCATCCATAAAACTCTTTCAGGCGGGTAACGGCACGGCTTACTATAAAATCATATTCGCCTTTTATCTGCTCGGCACGGTTCTGCTCGGCTTTTACATTCTTCAACCCTATACCTTCGGCCACGCCCTTTACTACGGTAATTTTCTTGCCGATAGAATCTACTAAATGAAAGTTCGTATCCGGAAAAAGTATAGCGAGTGGTATACCGGGAAAGCCTCCGCCCGTGCCTACATCCAGCACTGATGCTCCGGGTTTAAAGGCCATTACCTTGGCTATACCGAGCGAGTGGAGTATATGGTTGATATACAGGTTATCGATATCCTTGCGGGATATAACATTGATCTTTTCGTTCCAGTCTTTGTACAGATCGTAGAGCTTCGAAAACTGGTCTTGCTGCCTGGCAGTAATGTCAGGAAAATAATGAAGTATAAGGTCGGCTCGTTGCAAAGCTGCTGCTATATCTGAAATGAAAAATTATACTGTACTAAATATGATCGCGCTTGTTCTTTACCATCTCGAACATGAGCTCGCGCGCGCGGTGAAGCTGTGCCTTTACGGTACCGAGCGGTGCATCCAGTTCTACAGCAATCTCTTCGTATGAGAGCTCGTGGAAATAGCGAAGGCGTACCAGCTTCTGATATTTAGCCGGCAGCTTGTCTACAAAGATCTGTATCAGCTCCGCCTTTTGCGATTTGATGGTTTCTTCCTGCGGATCGAGGTTCTCGTCTTCCACATCGATGGAAACAGACTGGCCATCGTCATCGGTAAATGTATTTTCAATGCTGAGGGTGTTCAGCTTTTTCTTGCGGATAAAGTCAATCGTATTGTTGGTGGCTATGCGAAACAGCCACGTGCTGAATGTAAAATCTTTTTTGAAGCGATGAAGGCTGCGGAATGCTTTGGCGAACGACTCGATCGTGAGATCTTCAGCATCGTCTACATTGCGCACCATTTTCAGGATCATGTGATAAACCGGACGTTTATATCGCTGCATGAGTTTAGCATACGAGCTGTCATCGCCCGATACGGCCATATCAATCAAACGGAAATCTTCCAGTGCTTTTGACGAGAACCTGTTTTCTTCTTCT
>NZ_DATCSD010000405.1:0-10465 GCF_036568665.1 Ohtaekwangia sp.
AAAGGATACGACATCAGCAAGATCCAGGGATCTGGTGAGTTTGGTCGTGTTACCAAGCATGATGTAGAGAACTATAAACCAGTGCCTGCTGCTACACAACCAGCGGCTGGAGGTAAAGAAAGCAAAGCTGCAGCACCGATCGTGTTGCCGCAGGTAGTAGGGCAGGTAAGCTTTGAAGATGTACCGGTATCGCAGATGCGTAAAACCATCGCGAAACGTTTGGCAGAAAGTATGTTTACTGCGCCACACTTCTACCTTACCATGGAGATCAATATGGACAAGGCGATTGAAGCACGCAAGAGCATCAACGAAATCAGTCCTGTAAAAATATCTTTCAACGATATCGTGGTTAAAGCTACAGCGGTAGCGTTGCGTCAGCATCCTGATGTAAACGTAAGCTGGCTTGGTGATAAGATCCGTAAGAATGCTCACATCAATATAGGTGTGGCGGTAGCGGTAAAAGACGGATTGCTTGTTCCGGTAGTTCGTTTCGCTGATAACAAATCACTGTCGCATATAGCGGTGGAAGTAAAAGATCTTGCACAGAAAGCGCACGATAAAAAACTGCAACCTTCTGATTGGGAAGGCAGCACCTTTACTATATCCAACCTCGGTATGTTTGGTATAGAAGATTTCACAGCCATCATCAACCCTCCGGATGCGTGTATCCTGGCCGTTGGTGGTATAAAAGAAACAGCAGTTGTAAAGAACGGACAACTGGTGCCGGGCAACGTAATGAAAGTTACACTCTCATGCGATCACCGCGCAGTAGATGGAGCTGTAGGATCGGCCTTCCTCAAAACGCTGAAAGGCCTGCTGGAAGATCCGGTAAGAATTCTGATCTAAGATATATACCTATAAAACTCCCTTGTAACAGAGGGAGTTTTTTCTTTTTACCCAAACCCTAAACCCACTGTTATTCGTTATGAAAACAATTTTACTCGTATTGTTCACTGCATGTTCGTTTGCCTGTGTGGCGCAGTTCAACCGAAACACCATTGTGGCTTCCGGCTTCGGCACGTATGGCTATAAGGAGAACAGCAATCACCGTGATGCTTTCAAAAATTCAACCTACAATCTCACACTCAATCCATCGGTCGGTTTTTTTGTGATCGATAAACTGATGGTAGGAGCAGAGCTTGGATGGATCTCTTCGAAAGATAAGGTAAACAGTGCTACCTATGCTTCGCTCGACAAGGCACGATCGTTTAGTGCCGGGCCGGTAGTGCGATATTATATCGTAAAAGGTTTCTTTGTGCAGGGCGGTTATTTCTGGGGAAAGATGAAGCAGCAACAATCTCTTGCTACGATGGATATAATAAATGGTTTACCGGGTACAGGTACCTATCAAACATCCTATAGCGAGGTGAAGCAAAATTTGCAAGGCTATACCATAACACCCGGTATATCTTTATTCCTCGATCAACATAAGAAAGCTGCTGTAGATGTTATGGCCGGCTACTATTTTCAACGGGCTGAGAACATAAACTACAAGGGGCTTGTTGTGGGACTGGGTGTGAGTATATTTCTTTTTAAAAATCCCTAAGTAATTTACAATGGAAAAAATACATGCAACAACCATTATAGCAGTTGTACATAACGGACAGGTGGCGATTGGTGGCGATGGCCAGGCTACCATGGGTAATTATGTAGCAAAGAGTAACGTGCGTAAAATTCGCAGACTGCAGGATGGAAAAGTGCTGGCAGGTTTTGCAGGTTCAACAGCCGATGCGTTTACATTGATTGAACGCTTTGAAGAAAAGCTGAACAGCTATGGCGGTAATATGAAACGTGCGGCTATAGAGTTGGCGAAAGACTGGCGGATGGATCGCTTTCTGCGCAGACTCGAAGCAATGCTCATTACGGTAAATAAAGAAGAGGTGTTAATTCTTTCCGGAACAGGCGATGTGCTGGAACCTGATCACCAGGTAGCAGCCATTGGCTCCGGGGCAATGTATGCCCAATCAGCAGCGCTTGCATTGAAGCGACATGCTCCGCATTTAACAGCGGAAGAGATTGTGCGCGAAAGTCTCACGATCGCTGCCGACATCTGTATATATACCAATCACAATCTTGTTATTGAGACACTGTAGGAGGTTCTTCGCCTCCTTCACGTTCAATTTGCTGCACCACTACATCGGCAGTAGTCTCAGGTACTTTTTTACTGCCGGAGTCATCCTCTAGGAGTATAACAAAAGACTTCAGCCGGTGTGTATGTGCCAATAGAATTTTCATCAGTCCTATACCGGGCACTGCGAGAATCATTCCTGCTATACCCAATATCTTTCCACCGATGAGTAATGCAATGATCGCAGCCAGCGCATTGATACTTACTTTAGAGCCGGTGATGCGCGGTGTGATAAAATTACCTTCCAGGAATTGCACGATCGAAAAAACGATCACAACACCTATAGCATACCAGATACTATCTTTCGTGATCAACGCCATAATGATCGGAAACAGCGCCCCGATAATTATACCGACATAGGGTATAATGGTAAGTATACCGGAAAGTATACCAAAAAAGATAGCGTGTTCAAGCCCAAGCGCTAACAGGCCGATAGTGTTGAGTGCCGCGATGATGAGTGTTACCAGGAACAACCCGGATATATACCCCTGAATAACACGCTCTACATCTTTCTTCCAGATCAGCTCTTCACTTTTCAATAAGCTCAAAAAGAACAACCGGAATTTATCGCGGTATATCAGGAAGAGAAATATGTAGATGGGTATCTGTACCAGGGTGGAGATGATGTTGGTAGTAGACAATAATATACCTCCGAGATAGGCACTGATACTGCGCATCATTTCGCCTACCAGGTTTTTTTGTTCAGCTGTGCTGATACCAAAATCGCGTCTCAGTGTGCGACTCATCTGATCGATGAATGTTTCAAACTTTACCTGCAGATTAGGAAGATCAGCCACCAGGCTTACCATCTGGTTTACAATAAGCCAGATAAAAAGACCGAGTATAACAACTGTAGTAAATAATACAATGGTAATGGAAAGAGCTGTGCCTACTTTGCGGTCTTCCAGTTTCTTGATCACTGGCAGCATTACCACCGAAAGTATACCGGCAAAGGCAAACGGTATAATGATATCCTGTGCAAGAATAACAGCGGTAATAGAAATGGCTATAATGACCAGCAGCTTATACGTATAGTCAAGCCGGTCGAATGGTTTTGACAGGTTATCGGGCATGCAACGAAATTAAGCATTATCTATAGCCTGCAAAATGGCAGCGCACGATTCTTTGATCTGTTCTTCGGTAATAGTAAGCGGTGGTGCTATACGAAAACTATAGGGATGCGACAGAAACCAGTAGGTAATAATGCCGCGTTGTTTTGCTTGTTCCACAATCCGGTTTACGCGCTCGGCCGAATCAAAATCAATTGCGAACATCAGTCCGAATCGTCTTACTTCTTTAATGAGCGGATGGCGCAACAGTTGTTCAAAGAGTTTACCTTTTGCTTCTACCTGCTCCAGTAATTTTTCTTCTTCTATCACCTGCAGCGTTGCCAGTGCGGAAGCGCAGCATACCGGGTTACCGCCAAACGTAGTAATGTGCCCCAGCATCGGATCGTGTGTGAGCGACTGCATAATTCTTTTATCGCTGATAAATGCACCGATCGGTAATCCTCCACCAAATGCTTTGGCGGTGGTGAGTATATCCGGTACGATACCAAATTGTTCGAAGGCAAAGAGTGTTCCCGTGCGACCCATACCGCATTGTATCTCATCGAGTATAAGCAATGCACCGGTTTCATCGCACCGCTTGCGCAGCGCCTGTATATATTCACGCGAAGGTATACGTACACCGGCATCGCCTTGAATTGTCTCCACGATCACACACGCTGTAGCGGTAGTGATCTGTTCGAGATCACTCATCACATTAAATTCAATGAAGCGAACATCGGGCAACAATGGACGGAACGCCTGCTTCTTGATCTCGTTACCCGATACACTCATTGATCCATGGGTGCTGCCGTGATACGACTTGCGGAATGAAACGATCTCGTGCCGGCCGGTATAGCGTTTGGCTAATTTCAGTGCACCTTCGTTGGCTTCGGTGCCGGAGTTAACAAAGTAACAGCAGTTGAGACTGGCAGGTAGGAGTGACGTTATTTTTTGTGCAAGGAGATTAGGCGCTGCCTGTATAAATTCGCCATAGACCATTACATGCAGATGCTTATCGATCTGCTTTTGAATAGCCTCCAGAACTTTGGGATGACGATGCCCTATATTACTTACGCCTATACCGGATATGAGATCGGTATAGCGTTTACCGTCAGGAGTATATAGATAGATCCCTTCGGCCCGTTCGATGGTGAGCAGGTAAGGAGCATCGGTAGTCTGTGCGAGCTTGTTGAGAAAAATTTCCTGGCTGAATTCCATGGTGTAAAGATAAAGCATGGATAGAGAAGGAAGCCGTTAACAGATTGATATAAAAACAAAAACCCCGATCTCCCGGGGCTTTGCTGAAACTAAATTTAACCTTAGAAAAAATTGGTTTTAATCTTGCGCTTAAAAAATAGGAATATTAAAATCTTTGGAAATTATACAGGTGTTGTTCCCTACGCGGCATTAACCGTTATCGAAATGATCATCCCGATCAGAATAGCACCTATCAATACTAACACTTGCTTAAGCCTGGACGATACCCGGGCATTAGTCACATCTCTGAAATCAAGGTTCTTCATGTACGGCATTTGGCTAAAGGGTTTTAACGATTCAAAATTCGTAAAAACAGTGCCCCGATTTCAACCGAAAGTAGTGTGAAACCATACATTTGTAGCTTTACCATAATGGATTGGAAATGTTCCGATTATATATACCGGGCTCAAGCATTATTTACTTTGCTTCTGCCGGAAGCTTTCCATCAGGGTTATAAAATCCTTCATGGCATCATTCGGAACAGTTACGGATAAGTGATACTGTTCGATTTTCCAGCCGGCCGGAGTTTTACGAAGTATACCGGACCCGCGACAGGTGCCCATGCGCGTTGTTAAAAGCTCAGAAAACCATGCAAAATTACCTTCAGATGTTACATGCAGGTCGCGATCGCGAGGTATAAATGTCCAGGCTTTTCCTTTGTCAAAGTAGGGCTTGGCATATTTCAGAAACTCTTCCTTCGTCCAGCGCTCTGTTGCATCCGTGCCTATATAGATACCGTTGTCTGCTATAGCATCGAAGAAGCGTTTCTCGTTGGCCTCGGCTGCTGCCTTGTGCCAGGCATCAATAAATTGGTTGAGTTCGGTGTTTACCGATTGTGCGTGTACCCCTACCGATGTGCAGGCGAGTAATGCAATAATAAAGAGTGATCTCATGATGCCGTCAGAAATTTAATGGGTTCGGATTCAGGAAGTTGATTAACGTTTACTAGGTTCAAGGTAGGCAAAGTTAAGATAAACGTTGTTCCCTTTTTCAATTCCGATTCCACGGCAATAGTACCGCGCAGCATCTTTACCGACTCGCGCACCAGGAACAACCCGATGCCCGAACCTTTGGCATTATCGCTGGCGCGGTAAAACATATCGAATATTTTATAGATGTGCTCATCCGCAATACCGATACCGTTGTCTTCTATTTTTATAATGGTAACGTTCCGGTGGTGTATAGCTTCCACCAGTAGAGATGAATTCTCTTTCTCAAGGTCGGCATACCGGATGGCATTGGAGATAAGATTTTTCAGAATGATCTCCAATCGGGTTTTATCGGTATAAAACTCTCCGCTGCCAATGTGAATGGTTTTGGTAATGCGCTCGGCTTGCGGAATAAACTGGAAGCTCTGAAATATATCGTTGATAACAGCCTGCAGGTTTATCTTCTCGGGTTTGATCTGCTGGCGTTTGTTCTTGGCATAATCTGTAATGTCGCGGATAAAGCCCTCCATCTTTTCGATGCTGAGCTGCATGCGCTCGAAGTAATGATTGTGTTCTGTTACATTCATTTCGCGTTTGGCAAGATGAACGAGTCCGGCCATCGAAGCAAGTGGCGACTTCAGATCGTGTGCAGAGCTATAGATAAAGCGGTCGAGCTCTTCGTTCAGTTTTTGCAGTTCTGTATTTCTGTTTTCAAGTAACTGCGATTTTTTCTGGATCTCGTCAAACTGCGTTTTGAGCTTGCGCGTAAGTTTGATATAGGCACTCGACAGGTTGTTGATCTCGTTGGTTACTCCGGAATCTTTCAACTCATCTTCGTTCAGTCCCTGCGTCACCATAAATTTACCAATGGAGTTGGAAAGTTTTTTTATAGGCCGCGTAAGACGCAAAGCTGTTACATAAGTGAGCGCAAACGAAATGATAATAGCTCCTACACCTATGAACAAATAGGTAAACAGACTTTGACGGATAATAGCATCGGCACGTTCGTCTGAAAGATCAACCAACGATGTGAGTTGTGCGGAGAGATCGTTGGTGCGTTTGTTCAGATCGCCCATTAGCCCATGCGTTGGCACGAGGCCGATCTCTTCATCGAGCGAAGCGAGCTGGTTGAAATTTTCTTTATAGGAGCGAAGCAGGTGCACTACAAAACTGTTTTCGGAACCAAGATGGTTGATCAATGAATCGGCCAGCGTGTTAAACCTGCGCTTGTATACTTTTTCTTTCCGCAGAAAATAATCTTTCTCGTGTCTTCGCAGTGTGAGTATATCTACGATGCTTACCTCCGAAGTATGTTTTTCCAGTTCGTGCGCAAACTTTCGCATGCGTCCTTCCATGCCAAAGTCTTTGAATCCCCGGTATATAATCTTGTCTTTAATACGCGAGAAGGTAGTGTTATAGGTTTGCAGCGTAAGGTTGATGGAGTCGAAGTTCTTGCTTACACCGAGATTATAGTCAAACATGATAGTGTTGAGCAACGCGGCCTCTTGCAAAATGATACTATATAGACTATCGCGCTGCAGGAGTATATCGCTTTGGTTGGTGCGGTAAAATTCCTGGTTTATAATTTCGAAGCGCAGAAAATCGAGATCGAGTTTTAGCAGGCGTTCAATCTGGATGCGCTCGTCTTCAATGCGCTTGGTAACTTCATATATATTCCTGGTTCGCGAAATAAAATGATAAGAGAGTGCCGAAATGATAATGACGTTGACCGCCAGGATGCTGAAGGAAAGGAAGAGACGCTTTCCGATGGTATTAATATTCCAGAACATTGCTCGTCAAGGCACAAAGCTAATCCTGCCCCAACGGCTTCGTATAGAAACGGTGTTAAGGAAATATGAATTTTAAAAATATAGCGGTCGGAATCAGTATCAGGCTTCGTGCAGTTTCAGAAAGTCCATTACTTCCTGGCGTACATCACGTACCTGTCCTTCATCATACGCTTCAGTCGCTATAGATTTGAACAGATCGCTTACGATAGAAGCACGGAACCCTAATTGTTCGGCATAGATAGTGGCAACTTCCAGCTCTACATCTTCTACCACTGCATCGAGGTAGATCATATATACCAGGTGATAGATGGCTTCGAGCTTGGAGATCTTATCGGCCGGATCGGAAAACTGTAAATGTGTAAGATCTACATTTGCCTTCGCGAGGTCATCCGGACTTAAATGCAACTGAAATCCCCACTTCAATAAACATCGGAGAAAGCGGCTATCGATTTTGGATTGCCCGAGAAATAATGCAAGAATGTTAAAGTAACTATTCTTGACAGATATAAGGTGTTCGCGATCCAGTTGTTTGTTCATGATGCTGGTCTTTTAATTACAAATGTGTTACCGGTCAATTCTATAACATTCACCATCCGGTGGTAATGCAACGGTATGTAAAAGTACAATAATTTATGGTTTGCTTACGGGCAATATTTTCGGAGCAGTGGCTCCATATCTGTTATACCTCGTTCTTTCGCCTTGCGCAGATCAGAGCATACACTTTCAAACGTGCGGCCGCTGATCTGTGCCTGTGCCCGCAATCTATAGGGCATTCCCTTTTCCGGGCGCAGGTACATAGCCCAGTTGCAATCATTCATAACGTCCTCATAATGTTTTAGTTTGAGGTTGGTGCGTGCCCGTGCTTCAAATATATCATAGTAAATATCGGGAGCATCGATAGGGTCCATCACAATCATAAAAGCTTCTCCGTATATCTCGGAAAGATTTTCCTTGAACAATTTCTTGCCGAGATTCAGGTATTGTAACGCTTCTTCAGGCTGATCAAGTTTATCGAGGTTGATCACGCTGATCCGGTAAATCAGTTGAAGATTACCGGGCTGTTGATTGTGGAGGTGCTTGAGTGCTGTAACCGACTCCTGAAAATTACCGAGGTAATACTGACACAGCGCGATCTTCTCCAGCGTTTCGAATCGCACCGGGTCTTCATGTTTTTTTAATACTATATAGTGTGATACGGCCTGGGCGAATTGTTGCTCCTGAAATTCACGATTGGCTGTAGTTTGCAGGGCGGTGATAAGACTATCGTGCGCATAGATGAAACGTAATTCGAGAGGATCTTTTTCCTGCAGCGAAAGCACCATCGAAAAGGCTTCGTCAAATTTACCTGTACCAAACAAGGCATCTACCTGTTGCAGTGCCTGGCTGTTTGCATGCCATCGCGCAAGGCGTTTCTGTTCTACAAAGTAGTAGGCGGTGTGTATCACTGCGAAACAGAAGCCGGCTATCACTATAAATACCAGGAATGCAAGTCCTTGTATTCGAAAATATTCTTTGTCGATTTTATAGCGCTTTTGCTGGGCATATTGCCACTGCCAATATCTGCGTCTGTTAAATTCGTATTGCTGATTATAGGTGGTGGATGATAATTCCGGTTCGGGGTTCATGCGCAGATCGTAACGCGATTTCTTGAGTGGATCGGAGAGTACGTGATAGGCTTCGTTGATCTGCTTGAACATTTCTTCCGCCTCCGGGTCGCCAGCATTCCGGTCCGGATGGTATTGCATAGCCATCTTTTTATACGCAGCGCGTATATCGGTGGAACTTGCCGAAGGATCAATGCCGAGTATCCGGTAATAATCAGCCATAGCCTGGATTTGTGTCTATACCTGTATAAACGTTTTCGCGTTGCTTTTTCTTCTGGAAGCCAGACAAAATTTAGCTACTTCCGGCCATCTATACTATAAAAGAATGCCAATGGTATTTTTATCCACCTATAAAAACGAAAAACCCGGAGATTTTGTCTCCGGGTTTTTAAAATCTATGAAGTATATACTAATTATACTTTTGCCAGTTCAGACACGAGGTCGATAAGCTTGTTAGAATATCCCCACTCGTTATCGTACCATGATACTACTTTTACAAAGTTGTCGTTCAGTGCGATACCAGCTTTGGCATCGAAGATAGATGTGCGGGCATCGCCGAGGAAATCCTGCGATACTACATCGTCTTCAGTATAGCCGAGGATGCCTTTCAATTCGCCTTCAGAAGCTTCTTTCATAGCTGCTTTGATCTGCTCATAAGAAGCAGCCTTCGCCAGACGTACAGTAAGATCCACTACTGAAACGTCAGCTACTGGTACACGGAATGACATACCGGTAAGTTTACCTTTCAGTTCTGGAATAACCAATGCTACTGCTTTTGCTGCACCGGTAGATGAAGGGATGATATTCTGATATGCACCACGGCCACCTCTCCAATCTTTCATAGAAGGGCTATCAACCGTTTTCTGTGTAGCTGTAACTGCGTGTACAGTGCTCATCAAACCTTCTACGATACCAAATTTATCGTTAAGAACTTTTGCTAATGGAGCAAGGCAGTTGGTAGTACAAGATGCGTTTGAAACGATGGTGTGCTGTGCTGTAAGTTTCTTGTGGTTAACACCCATTACGAATGTAGGCGTGTCGTCTTTGGCAGGAGCAGAGAATACAACTTTCTTCGCGCCAGCAGTGATGTGCTTCTGGCCATCCGCTTGCGTGAGGAACAAACCAGTAGATTCGATTACGATTTCGGCACCTACTTCAGACCACTTCAGGTTAGCAGGATCTTTCTCTGCTGTTACACGGATTTTTTTTCCGTTTACTACAAGGCTTCCGTCTTTCACTTCTACAGTTCCATCGAATTTACCATGGGTAGAGTCGTACTTCAGCATATACGCCATGTATTCAGGATCCACTAAGTCATTAATCCCTACAATCTCAATATCTTTACGATTGATAGCAGCTCTGAAAGCCAGGCGACCGATACGGCCGAAACCGTTAATACCTACTTTAGTCATTGTTGTATTTTTTTGGTTAAAATTTCGGAAGCCAAAAATAAAGTACCCATGGGACTAAAACCAATGAAATAAAATTGTGTTTGAAAAATTTTTTGCTGCACCGGTTTGCAAATCCAAATACCAGCTCTATCTTTGCACACCTTTTTGAAGGGAATAGCAAAAAGGACACACACAAGACCACTCACACAGACCCTACCATTATAAAATGGTCCGTTCGTCTAGGGGTTAGGACACCAGATTTTCATTCTGGTAACACGGGTTCGATTCCCGTACGGACTACAGAAAAGCGAAAGCAA
>NZ_DATCSD010000406.1:0-14975 GCF_036568665.1 Ohtaekwangia sp.
AGGTATTATTACATACGAAGTAAAGGTAAATATGCACCGAAGACTTCCGCCTGACCGCGAACAGATGAAGGAGACGATTCCGGAATATAATATCCATCAAGATCAACTCGTCTTTAACACAAACGAATCGCTCTATAAACCCATAGAAGAAGAGGATGACGAATTTGCTGATGAAGGTGGGGGTGTGCGGATGCGCTTTCGCAGACCGAATGCTGAATTTTATTTCGATCAGGCTTCTTCCAGGCGCATCATGTTACAGGAATTTATGGGAAAGAAATACCTGATAGAGGATTCGATAAAAATTACTCCGTGGAAATTTGGTGCCGAAGTAAAAACCATTAAAGGTTATGAATGCCGTCAGGCGAGTTACTATAACGAAGAACGCAAGCAAAACATAGTGGCATGGTATACTACAGCGCTTCGCCCGTTTATAGGGCCTGAGAATTTTAACACACTGCCGGGTGCTGTAATACAAGTTGATATCAATGATGGAGAGCGCATTATTACGCTTCAAAAACTGGAAGCACGTGCGCTGAAAAAAGGAGAGTTGAAAATTCCTTCCGGTGGCACAAAGATTACCGAAAAAGAATTTCGCAAAATGATGCAGGAGCAGATGCAGCGCATGGGGCGCGATGGAACCATTATTATCCGGAATTAAGATATAGTATATATAGCATTAACTTCTCCCAATACCCACGACCTTAATCTGCTATGAAAAAACTTTTATTCCTTGCGCTGTTTGTTGCGCAGCTTTCGTACGCTCAGAAATTTACGTTGAAAGGACAGGTTTCTGATTCAACATCTAATCCGCTGCAGGGTGCTACGGTTATTCTGCTTAGTCCCAAAGATTCATCGCTCGTAAATTTCGGAGCCACTACTTCTACAGGTCAGTTCGAGATAAAGAACGTAGCGAAAGCAGACTATATGTTGAAAATTACTTATATAGGCTATAGAACATATTCTGCTTCTGTAACAGCTCCGGCCGGAGATATACTGGATCTGGGAGCGATCAAAATGAGGCTTGCCCAAACCAAACTGGATGAAGTAGTAATTGAATCAGAGAAAATACCGGTAACCGTTAAACGCGATACGATAGAGTATAACGCGAAAGCTTTCAAAACCAATCAGAATGCAAATGTAGAAGAGCTGCTGAAAAAATTACCGGGCGTGGAAGTAGATAACGATGGAACGATTCGCTCGCAGGGTGAAGAAGTGCAGCGCGTAACAGTAGACGGAAAGACTTTTTTTGGCAATGATCCTAAGCTGGCTACCAGAAATTTACCGGCCGATGCTATAAACAAAGTGCAGGTCTTCGATAAGAAATCCGATCAGGCTGTATTCTCCGGTATAGATGATGGCCAACGGGAGAAGACGATCAATCTTGAATTGAAAGAAGAAAAACGCAACGGTATATTTGGAAATGTACAGGGCGGAGCCGGAACACAAGATCGTTTCTCAGCCAAAGCAAATCTCAATCGCTTCAGAAAAGGACAACAACTATCATTTCTCGGGATGGGTAATAATATTAACGAGCAGGGATTTGCGATGGATGACTATATGAGCTTTACCGGTGGCGCACAACAACTGGCCAGTGGACGCCAGGTGCAGTTTACGGTGAGCTCTGATAATCAGAATAGTGTGCCGCTAAATTTTGGTGGTCGTAACAGTGGTCTCATGACCAACTATGCCGGTGGTGTAAATTTCAATAATGAGTTTAACAAGAAGACGGAGCTTAATGCGAGTTACTTCTATAATTACCTGGATCATGATATTGCCTCTACTACCGAGCGGACCAACTACCTGGCTAGTGGTGATCTGCGATTCAATTCGCAAAGCAGGCAGTTGAATACCAACCAGAATCACCGGGTAAGTACAACGCTGGAACATAAGCTTGACTCCATGAATTCATTGAAGTGGACGAATACAGTAACGTATAATGATACTGAGTCGGACACTAAAAGTCAGAGTAAAAATTTTGATGCCGATGGCTCTACGCTAAATGAAAGTGAAAGCAAAACGTATGCGCAAGGGAGCACGGTAAATGTAAACAGTAACCTGTTGTGGCGTCATCGCTTTGCCAGGAAGGGCAGAACGCTTTCCGTCAATGCGCTGATCAGTTCAGCCAATACCGATCGTGATGGAACGCAGGATGCTACCAATACCTATTATACCGGTGATGCGGGAACAATGCAGATATTACAAAGTAACACACAGCGAACCAACACCACCAGCTATAGCGGAACACTGTCGTATACAGAACCCTTGGGTAATCGAAAGTATCTTGAAGCTAATTATACTTTTCGCAGAAATCTGAACGATGTATCCAAGAAGGTGTATGATATCCAAAATGAAGATTATGTATTTAATAATTCATTGAGTAACGAGTATAAAAGCGATTATCAATATCATCGTGCTGGTATCAACTTTCGTGTGAATCGTTCTAACTATAGTTTTACTGCCGGAACGAGTATGCAGCAAACATACCTGGATGGTGACTTGATTCTACTTGATCAAAAAATCAAAAAATCATATCAGAACTTTTTACCAGCCGCACATTTCAACTACGATTTCTCGACAACCAAACATATACGTTTGGATTATGAGACTTCTGTGCAGGAGCCTACTATACAACAGTTACAACCTGTAGTTGATAACAGCGATCAGCTTAACTGGTATGTAGGTAACCCTGAATTACGGCCGGCCTATGCGCACAACGCCCGTTTTAATTTTATGACGTTCGAGCCCGGCAAATTTATCAGCTTCTTTGCTTTTGTAGATGCAACCTATACCAAGAACGCTATTACTACAGCGCAGAGTTATACCGATCAGCAGGTACGTATTTCAAAACCGGTAAACGTATCGAACAATACCCGCATCAATAGCGATGCTACTTTCAGTTTCCCGATACAGACTATAGGAAGCCGGTTCAGTATATCGGCAAGTGCTACGCGCCAGAACGGTGTAAACGTGGTGGAAGGTGAGGAGAGTAATATAGCACAGAATACGTATGGTGGAAGACTTCGCTACGACTACCGGTATAAGGAGATCTTTGATGCAAGCCTGGGTGCGAATATCAGTCGCCAGTCAACCGACTATGAATTTAACAAGGCAGCGAATCAGCTATACTTTAACAAAACCTTCACGGCAGAAGCGAATGTGTCGTTTCTTAAAAATTATCAGTTTACTTCCTCACTGGAGTATCTGGTATATGAAAGTAAAACAAGCGACTATAAGCAATCTATACCGCTGGTGAATCTTTCATTCTCACGTTTCCTGTTAAAGGCAAAGAGCGGTGAAATTCGCCTCTCGGTAAACAACCTGCTTAATAAGAATATAGGAGTATCGCAAACAGCCGATGTAAATTACTTCCAGCGGCAGGTTTCCAATTCGCTGGGCCGATACTATATGGTTAGTTTCATCTATGCACTTAACAAACAACTGAACCCCATGGGCATGCGCCCGCGCGGTGGTATGATCCGTATTATGCGATAGAACCCTGGTTGTTGTCGCTTGTGAAATCACCGGCTTGTTGAGCGGGTGATTTTCTTTTTTTACGGGCTCCTCTTTATTCAGGGTTTAATGTTTATGATTAAAGGAGTGAGGTATAGAAATCAGTAAAGAATATCTGCTTCTGTAGTGTGACGTATGCTTAGCGAAATCATCTTATACTACATGTTTCTTTCCCACGAACATCGAACTTCGAACATGAATGGTTGACCATGAAAGGGGATGAATAGCAAGGCTATCATCATCGGCAGGCACGATTTTAATCTTTCCAGGCGAGAGGTGCAGTATGATTCAACCGTTTGCTTCCTTTGCCGGAAGGATTAAAAAATAATTTTTAAACAAATGTTTAAAAATTAAACAACTGTTTAACTTTGTGCCCGTTAGTAGGCACTATGACAAGCGATAAGATACTTTCTGCGGCACGAGGACTTTTCGAAGAGAAGGGCTTTGACCTCACAAGTGTTCGCGAAATAGCCACAAAAGCCGAAGTAAATGTTGCTCTTATCAACTATCACTTCGGTTCTAAAGAGAATCTGCTGCTGGCAGTAATGGAGCAATCCGTTGATGCAACCCGCATGAAGTTGCATGATATAAATCAATCGGAGGCAACATCGGAAGAAAAGCTTAACCAGGTAATTGAGCTCTATGTAGAGAAGATCTTTAACAATTGCCGGTATCATCAGCTGATACATCGGGAGATGTCAACTACACAGCGTCCGGAGTTGGTAGAGGGTATCAATAAGATATTGAACAGGAACAGTGCAGAACTTCGCAAGCTGCTCGAAGAAGGGCAGCGCAAGAAGGTTTTCAAGAAAGATATAGATATAGATCTCGCGATGGCAACTTTGTTTGGTGTACTGTATCAGGTAACACATGCCATTTTCAAAAAGCGTTGGACACGTGCAGGGGAGGATGATGATGCTTTTAAGAAGCGTGTTAAAAAATATCTCTTTGATTTACTCACAGGTTATTTAGTGAAATAAGAATATATATATAAATCTATCCATGTACAGAAGATTAAGTACTCTCATCATCGCGCTGCTTACCGTTTCGTATATACAGGCACAATCGGTTAAGAAGCTCACGATAAAGGAAGCGATCGATCTGGGTGTTGCCAACAGTAAACAACTGGTGGTATCCAATGCCAGGATCAAGGAAGCGCAGGCAAAAGTAGCGCAGGCTAACGACAAGCTGATACCGGAAGTGGGTGTGAGCGGAACATACCTGCACATTAATACACCGAATATCAGCTTTGCTAATCAGTCGTCCGGTAATAATAGCGGAAGTTCTGATTCACCATTGGCTGCACTATCTAACATGCATGATATAGCATTGGTGCAGGCTACAGCATCGTGGCCGGTGTTCAACGGCTTTCGCAATAAGAACACCAAGATCATGAACGAATACCTGGAGCAGGCTGCCCGGTATGATGCACAAACTACCAAGAGTGAAGTAACAGTAACGACAGCGACAGCTATATATCAATATTATGAGTTGCTGGAAACCAAAAGAACGGTTGAAGAAAACCTGAAGCAGGAACAGCAACGTGTAACAGAATTTAAAAATCAGGAAGCACAAAAATTACTGGCCCGTAACGACCGGTTAAAGGCAGAGCTTCAGGCCAGCAATGTAGAGCTTGCTTTAACAGATGTAAATCACGATCTGCAATTAGCCGAGTATAATCTTATTGTATTATTAGGATTGCCTGATCAGACAACTATAGAGTTGGATACAACAGGTATGTTTAATCTTGCCGGGCTTACTACCTGGGAAGAATACCTGCAAGCCGGTTTAACCAATCGTAATGAATTGAAGTCAGTAGATGTGCAGGTAAAAGCGGGTGAAGCCGGGTATAAAATATCCAAGGCAAATCGTCTCCCGACAGTAGCACTCTCTGCCGGATATGTGAATGCATTTATACCAAACGTAGTGAACATCACCAACGCATTGAATGCCGGTGTATCTTTAAAATATAGTATAACCGGAGCGATCCATGCATCGCATAGCATGCAGGAAGCACGCGCAAAAGTGGAGCAGGCCGAAGCATCACGCCAGGCAGTAAACGACCAGGTGCGCGTAGACATTCGTCAGAAATATCTGAATTGCCAGAAGTCGCTCGATAAACTGGCTATTACCGAAAAAGCCATTGAGCAGGCGGAAGAAAATTATCAGATATCACAGAACAAGTATAAACAAGGTCTTCTCATTCTCTCCGATTATCTCGAAGCAGATGTAACATTACTTCAGGCACGTATCAACTATGCCACTACACGCGCAGAGAGCATGATCGCTTACTACGAACTTCAGAAATCAATCGGAACCCTTCAATAAAAAGCACTTTCAAACCGTATGGAAACCAAGAGTAACAAAAATAAAAGATTCGCTATTGTGTTAGGCGCGCTGGTAGTAGTCGGAGCCGCCTTCGGAATTACGAAATATATACATGGCCAGCATCATGAAGAAACTGATGATGCGCAGGTGGAAGGAGACATCAGCCCAATCATACCAAAAGTATCGGGTTATGTAGAGCGTTTGTATGTAGATGATAACACAGTAGTAAAAGAAGGTGATACACTGGTTGTATTAGATGATCGTGATCTGGCATTGAAAGTATTACAGGCTGAAGCTGCATTGGATAATGCAAAGGCAAGTCTGGCAGCCGTAAGAGCGGGCTTGACTACATCACAGGAAAATGTGTTGAGTTCAAAGTCCAGTCTTCAGGCATCGGAAGGTAACGTAGAGATTGCACAGGTAAGAGTACGCAGAGCGGAGCAGGATTTTAAACGTTACGAGGAGTTGATCAAAACAAATTCTATTACACAACAACAATACGAACAGGCCGAAGCAGAACGTGATGCTGCGTTGAAGCAATTGGAAGTCGCAAAACGTCAACGTGAAGCAAGCTTCCGCGAAACCTCTGCACGTAAGGCACAAAGTACTGTAAGCGATAGAAATATATCGTTAGCAGAAACAGTAGTAAAAGAACGTCAGGCAGATCTGGAGTTTGCCAAGCTTCAATTGTCGTATGCCTATATAACTGCACCCACGGCAGGTGTAATCTCTCGCAAGAATGTGCAGCCCGGACAACTCGTGCAGATTGGTCAGTCACTCTTCGCATTGGTAACGGAAAAACAAAAATGGGTCATTGCCAATTTCAAGGAAACACAGTTGGAGAAAATGAAACCCGGCCAGGAAGTAGAGATCGAAGTAGATGCTTATCCAAATGAATCATTCAAAGGTAAAATCGAATCTATATCTCCGGCAACCGGAGCGAAGTTCGCACTCTTACCAGCCGATAATGCCTCTGGTAACTTTGTGAAAGTAGTGCAGCGTGTACCGGTAAAAATTATACTGACAGACTCTACTGAGAAGGCTGGTCTGTTGCGTGCCGGTATGAATGTGATTGTAGACGTACACTTAGATTAATATACATGCTTCAGCAGGAATCATTGGTCGAGTATGGCTTCAACCGGGTGATCATTACCATTACAGCGGTAATGTGTGCCTTGCTGGAGATCATTGATACGACTATCGTAAATGTGGCGCTCAACGAAATGAAGGGAAACCTGGGCGCTACTTTGAATGATGTGAGCTGGGTGATTACTGCGTACGCTATTGCCAACGTAATTATCGTACCACTCACCAGTTGGTTATCGCAGCAGTTTGGAAGAAGAAATTACTTTGCTGTATCCATCGTCATCTTTACTGTTTCGTCTTTCTTGTGTGGTAACGCTACCAATATATGGGAGCTTGTGTTCTTCCGCTTTATACAAGGTCTTGGTGGCGGTGCATTGCTGGTAACATCACAAACCATTATCACAGAAGTATATCCTCCGGAAAAGCGCGGCATGGCACAGGCACTATATGGTATGGGAGTTATTGTTGGTCCTACACTAGGCCCTCCATTGGGCGGTTATATAGTAGATAACTTTTCATGGCCCTATATATTCTATATTAATATACCCATCGGTGTTATAGCAACTCTCCTCACATTATCGTATGTGAAGAGTCCGAACTACGGTGGTAAAAAATCACTCGCAGATGTTGATTGGTGGGGTATAGGGTTTTTGGTCATGGCGGTTGGTTCACTGCAGTTTGTATTGGAGAAAGGACAGGAGCACGATTGGTTTGAAGATGCCTGGATCATCACCTTTACGGTAGTGGCATTGTTGGGAGTATATCTCTTTATCTGGCGCG
Organism: Ohtaekwangia sp.; assembly: GCF_036568665.1. Taxonomy (GTDB): domain Bacteria; phylum Bacteroidota; class Bacteroidia; order Cytophagales; family Cyclobacteriaceae; genus Ohtaekwangia. Next base: position 7,705 of record NZ_DATCSD010000406.1, read on the forward strand.
AACTGGTAGCAAAAGATCCGGCTGTAGAATTACGTGTATTGAAAGATCGTAACCTCGCCATTGGTACCGTACTCTCATTCATACTGGGCTTTGGGCTATACGGCTCTACGTTTGTGATTCCGCTCTTTACACAAAACTCATTGGGGTGGACAGCATTGCAGGCGGGGTTGATGTTGGTACCGAGTTCAGTAGCCACAGGGTTGATGATGCCGATCGTAGGGCGAGCTATTCAAAAAGGTGTATCACAAAAACATCTTATTGCTTTAGGGTTTTCTGTATTCTTCGGATTCAGCTTGTGGGCTTATACAATCATAACGCCTTTTACAGGTGAAGGAGATTTCTTCTGGATACTGATGTTACGCGGTGTGGGCTTAGGCTTCCTGTTCGTGCCTACTACTACGTTGGCACTTTCATCACTGAAAGGAAAAGAGATTGGTCAGGGGGCAGCCTTTACAGGGATGGTTCGTCAGCTCGGAGGTTCATTTGGTATAGCACTGATCAGTACCTATATAAGTCGCAGAAGTGTGCAGCATCGTGCTGACCTGGTCAATCACGTTTCGCCTTATAGTCTTAACGTGCAGCAGTGGCTTACCAATACCAAGAATAGTTTTCTGGCGCGCGGCTCTGGTGTAGATTATGCAACCATGCAGGCAAACCAGCTTATGGATTTTATGGTAACAAAGCAAGCGATGTTACTTACCTATATGGATGTGTTCCTGGGTATAGGTATATTCTTCTTGTTCTGCGTACCATTTGTACTCATACTAAAACCTGCGAAGAACAAAGTTGATATGAGTAATGTAGGACACTAAAGATATTTATTCACACAGCGTGTGAAAGACATCCACATGCAGTGCGCGGCCGGGTTGAGGTTATCAGGGGTGAGGTTTGACCTGGTGCGCACTGTGTGTGGATGTTCTATTTATAACCGTTTGCTAATACAGTCTTCATTCACAATACTTGTTCATTGCCATTGGCGGATATATCTTCGGGCATGATACGATTCAGTGTAGTACTTTTGATAGCGATTGCTTCATTCTCATCATCAGCCCAGATCTATATGCCGAAGTTTGAAGTACAGGGGCATCGAGGAGCGCGTGGCCTCAAACCTGAAAATACAATTCCAGCTTTTATAACTGCGCTGGACTCCGGTGTAATGACACTTGAAATGGATGTTGTTATTACGAAAGACGGGCAGGTTGTATTATCGCACGAGCCATTCATGTCTGCAGCCATCTGCCTCGATAGCACGGGTAAACCTATAGCTGAAAAAGACGAGAAGAAGTATAACATCTATGAGATGACCTATACTGATGTTGCCCGCTATGATTGTGGCTCGAAGGGAAATGAAAAATTCCCGGAGCAACAAAAGCTTGCCGTGAGTAAACCTCTTTTGAAAGATGTTATCGAAGCTGTAGAGAATCACATCAAGAGTTTTACGCAATACGAAGTAGACTATAATATAGAGATCAAGAGTTCACCTGAAACGGATAAGAAATTTCATCCGCCAGTGGAGGAATATTCAGATATAGTATATAATCTGCTCAATCAATATCTGCCCATGGAGCGCGTAGTTATACAATCATTTGATTTTCGCGTGCTCAAATACTGGCATAAAAAATATCCGGAGATACGGCTGGCAGCACTCGTAGAGAATTTGAAATCCATCGATGCTAATCTCAATGACCTGGGCTTCAATCCGTCAATCTATAGTCCTTACTATAAATTGCTCACCAAAGAAAAAGTAGCCCAGCTTCATAAGAAGAAGATACGTGTTATACCCTGGACGGTGAATGAAGAAAAAGAGATGCTGCTGCTGAAAGGCATGGGCGTAGATGGCTTCATTACCGATTATCCTGACAGGGCGCGCAAGTATAAAATGACCCTGAGCATGAATGTTCAGAAAAAATAAAAGTTACCGATACGTCATCTATAGCTATGTATTCTACCCTCCGGTGCTGAATTATTCTATTTATTCTGTATCCTTGCGGTAAAATCCGGATTGTACATGAGCAAAAAGTATAATGTTTTCGGCATCGGTAATGCCATCGTTGATATAGTGACAGAAGTAGAACACGACTTTTTTGAAAAGAACGGCATCGAAAAAGGTGTAATGACCCTCGTTGATGAAAAGCGGCAGCTTGAATTGATGAAGGTTATTGATATGCAGAAGAGTAAAATGAGCGGTGGTGGATCTGCAGGTAATACAGTTGTAGCCGTTAATCAATTCGGAGGGAAAAGTTTTTATTCTTGTCTCGTTGCTCATGATGCACTGGGTAAATTCTTTTTGGAAGACCTGAAGAGAAACGGTGTCGATACCTCTTTAACGTATGAGAAATGTCCGGAAGGACACTCCGGGCGTTGTCTCGTAATGACTTCTCCGGATGCTCATAGAACCATGAATACATTTCTGGGTATAAGTTCATTTCTCTCGCCCGAACATCTGGACGAAGCGGCTATAAAAGATTCTACTTATGTGTACCTGGAAGGCTACCTGGTGGCAAGTCCGAAAGGACTTGAGGCTATGAAGGAAGCCAAACGTATTGCTGAGAAAAATAAAGTAGAAGTGGCACTTACGTTTTCGGATCCAAGCATGGTTAAATATTTCGCCAAGCAGATGGAGGAAATTGTAGGTGCCAGCGTAGATCTTCTTTTCTGTAATGATGAAGAAGCAATGATTTATACCGGTACATCTTCCATAGCTGAAGCACGCGAAAAGCTGAAACAGGTTGCCAAGCGATTTGTGATTACACTAGGAGCCAATGGTGCTTTGATATTTGACGGAGATACGTTTATACAAATAGAGCCTTATAAAGTGCAGGCCGTAGATACCAATGGTGCCGGTGATATGTTTGCCGGAGCATTTTTATACGCCATCACGCATGGCCATAGCTATGCTGAAGCCGGCAAACTGGCGTCTCTGGCTTCCTCGCGAGTAGTAACGCAATGGGGCCCAAGACTCGAACCTGTACAGGCAAAAAAGGTGTTGGAAGACCTTATTGCTTAAGAGTAATTGATAAAAAATAAATGTCAGATCGCGTGAAAGCCTGTTGATTTGGCGGGTTTTAGCGGTTGGTGCTATAATTCGTGAGCCAGCGTTTGTAAATTCAGGAAATCCTGGCCATCTTTGCAGCCCTTAAAAAAATTAAGGTAAACGGAATAAAGAGATGAAACGTACATATCAACCTTCCCGCAGAAAAAGAAAAAATAAGCACGGCTTCCGTGAAAGAATGGCTTCTGCCAATGGTCGCAGAGTGTTAGCTTCCCGCAGAAGAAAAGGCCGTAAGAAGCTTACCGTTTCTGACGAGAAGACCTTAAAGCATAAATAATCTTTCCGGGTAGTTTCATTCCCTGAAAGAGATTAAACTATTTGATCTCCATGGGGAAATTTACGTTCCGTAAAGAAGAACGGCTTACGAAAGAAAAACAAATACAGGAACTCTTCGAAAAGGGTTCCTCTTTTTATTTGTTCCCTTTCAAAGTGTTCTTTATGCCCCATCCTGATCCTGCCATCGCCCACCACCAGGTGTTGATTTCCGTCTCGAAGAAAAATTTCAAGCGGGCAGTTGATCGCAATCTGATCAAACGAAGAATGCGCGAGACCTATAGATTGCAAAAGCAAACGCTGGCAGAAATTCCATCGCTACAGATTGGATTTATTTATTCGCATAAAGAGATTTTGCTTTTCGATGAAATGAAACGCAAAATGCTTCAGTCTCTGAAAAAGCTTATAACAAATGCCAGCAGTCTAAAAGAGCGTTAACGATAACAACAAACTTCCGGGAGCAGAATAAGAAAGGTTGACTGAATACTCGTTATATTTACTTAACAACCACGCTCTCAAATCACCCACACATTTCAACTGTGTCCGAAGCCAGTAAACAGAAGTAATTTTATGTGGAGAAGATTAAAATGGCCATTGATCCTTGCTCTCGGTGTAATATCTGCGTTTGCCTTTCGTGCTCCTGCAGAGAAATATTTCGACATCGCCAAGAGCCTTGATATTTTTGCAACTCTTTTCAAAGAGATCAATGCATACTATGTGGACGAAGTTGAGCCTCAAAAACTTATTCGCAAAGGTATTGATGGCATGCTCGAATCACTTGATCCATATACTGATTATATTCCTGAAGATGAGATTGAATCATTTCGTATTTCTACTACCGGTCAATATGGAGGTATAGGAGCACTGATCGGCATCGTTAATAAAAAAACAGTAATAACATTTCCGTATAAAAATTTTCCGGCATACCGTTCAGGTCTCAGGGTTGGCGATGAACTCATCGCAGTAGATGGTAAAAATATTCAGGGTAGGCCAACGTCCGAAGTAAGCGCACTGCTCAAAGGTCAGCCTAAAACCGAGCTTGAGGTGAAAGTGAAACGCTATGGCCAGAAAGATGATCTTACCTTCAGGATCAAGCGCGAAAAGATCAATGTAGATAATCTTGCCTACTATGGCTTGGTAGAGCCAACTATAGGGTATGTTCGTCTGGATGATTTTACGCCCGGTGCTGCGAGTGAAGTCTCTGCAGCAGTAATTGAGTTGAGACAAAGAGGCGCTACCAGAATTATACTGGATCTTCGCGAAAATCCGGGAGGCTTGCTGTATGAAGCAGTAAATGTGGTAAGTCTTTTTATTCCAAGGGGAGAAGAAGTGGTTTCTACAAAAGGTAAAGTAGAAGAATGGAACAAAACCTATACAACGTTGAATAGTCCGGTAGATACAGATATACCAATGGTGGTTCTCGTTAGTGAAGGAAGTGCATCTGCTTCAGAAATTGTAGCAGGATCATTGCAGGATTACGATCGTGCTGTTTTGATCGGTAAGAAAACTTTTGGCAAAGGATTGGTGCAAACAACAAGACCTCTTGCCTACAATTCGCAACTAAAGGTGACTACCGCGAAATATTATATACCCAGCGGTAGGTGTATTCAGGCGCTCGACTATACACATCGCAAGGATGATGGCACCGTAGAGCGTGTAGCCGACTCGTTGAAATCGGAATTTTCTACCAAAGCCGGACGAAAAGTATATGATGGAGGAGGACTTGATCCAGATGTTGATGTAGAGTATGAGCCTGTAGGAACGATAACATCAGCATTGATAGGCTCCGGACTGATATTTGAATTTGCTTCGCGTTATTGTGCTGAGAATCCCGTGTCGCCAGATTTGAAATCATTTCATTTGTCGGATAAGGATTACGATCGTTTCATATCCTTCATAAAGGAGAATAAATTTACCTATGCTACTCCGCTGGAAAGAAATACAAAACAACTGATTGAAACCGCTCGAAAAGAAAAGTATTACAATGAGCTTGAAAGCCAATTGAACACTTTGAAAAATAAAATTGACGCCAGCAAGGCAACCGACATGGTACGATTTAAAAGTGAAATAATGCAGGCGCTGGAAGAACAGATTGCATTTCACTATACTCAAAACGATGGACAAGCGGAAGTATCATTGCCTCGCGATAAAGCAGTATTAGAGGCCCGCAAAATTCTGAATGACGCTGCTGCATATAAAAAAATTCTTTCTCCTCATTAATGGCTCTTATCTTAAGTCTGGAAACTTCCACCACAGTTTGTTCAGTGGCTTTACACGATCATGAAAAATTGGTGGCCACAATGGAAATCCGTAAAGAACATTCGCATGCATCCAAGCTGGCTGTTCTTGTAGATCAGGTAGTTAAACTGGCGGATACCTCCTTGAGTAGTCTTTCTGCTGTAGCAGTAGCTGCCGGCCCCGGATCATATACGGGTTTGCGAATAGGCACCTCTACTGCCAAAGGATTGTGCTATGCTCTAGGCATACCGTTGCTTGCTGTCGATACATTAAGGATTATGGCAGCACAGGTGCAACCATTGAATTGGACGGATTCGATCTTATGCCCGATGATTGATGCCAGGAGGATGGAAGTATACTGCCAGCTTTTCGATGCAGGTCTGAATAATTTGAATAAAATAGAAGCAAAAGTTGTAGATGAGCAAAGTTTTGAGGAATCGTTAGAAGCTAACAAAATGATTTTTTTTGGTGATGGCGCAGCGAAATGCAAAACGGTTATAAAACATAACAATGCTCATTTTCTGGATGATGTAGCTCCATCGGCTGTTCAGTTGGGATATCAGGCAGTCATCAGGTATAACAATAAAGAATTTGAAGACCTGACTACATTTGAGCCGTTCTATCTGAAAGAATTTTTAATAAAGAAACCTGTCAATAAAGAACAGGCATGATTACGAACAAAATAAGTTACTTCTGATGTTTGAATGTCAATGGAAGCGGAAGATCAGATCATAAATAAAGTAGCCAACAGTGCACTCATAACTTTTAACCTGGAAGAATATTATCAACCAGGTGAGCGTGTTGTGCTGGATATAAAAGATCAGTTGTATCAGCAATTGATTTTGAGGGAGAAAGATTTCAGAGATTTTATAAAGTCGCACGACTGGCAGCAGTACGCTAATAAATTTGTTGCTGTTACATGCTCTGCAGATGCTATTGTTCCCACCTGGGCCTATATGTTGGTAGCGATTGCTTTACAACCACATGCGAAAAAAGTTGTTTTTGGTTCGTTGCAAGATTTAGAGACAATACTTTTCCACGAACAATTGTCAAAAATTAATTGGTCATCTTTTAAAAATGCCAAGGTAGTAGTGAAAGGATGCAGTAAAGTTGATGTACCAGTGTCGGTATATATTGAAGCTACAAATCATTTAAAACCATTCGTATCAAGTATGATGTTTGGTGAGCCTTGCAGTACAGTTCCGCTGTATAAAAAATCAAAAAAAGAAGAGTAATTTTTTTATAGTTATAAGAATTTCATTCTCAGTTATTTCCGGATAGAGAGACTATATCTCGTAATTTTTTCTTGGCATGAGATAGTGAAAATCTGATTTATGTTCCTACATTTGAAGCCCTTTTGCCAGCAGGGCTATAAAGCGGATAATTTTGACAAGCTGATCCCGGTATATGTTTTCTTTTTCTTTGATTCTTTCGGTAAAGAAAAAAGAAAAAAAAGATTGAGAAAAGATTTGGAGGATGAGAAAAGGTTTCTACCTTTGCACTCCCAAAACGGAAAAGCGGGCTCGAAGTTGGAAGGACTTCGGGAGAAGTTGAAAGATTGAGAGACGAAAAAAGTTGGAGAGGTGATGAACTTCGAAGACAATAGTTTCGAGATATAGGTTGAAGATACTGAGAAGTAAATTTGATCACGATTGACGAACCTGATGTGAATCAGTAGGAGTCAAAAAAGTTCTTTGAATGGATGATA
>NZ_DATCSD010000407.1:0-4368 GCF_036568665.1 Ohtaekwangia sp.
TCATAGATGTTTGTGCCGCGCTGTCCTACACATACTATATATTGCCCGTCCGGTGACCAGCCGTGAAAGTAAGAAGGAGTTTGTTCGGTTAAAAGTTGGGGAGTGCCGCCTTGCAGCGGAAGTATATATACCGTTGAACCACCCCCTGGTAATCCCTGGCGATGATGACTGATGGCAAGCCACTTTCCGTCAAAAGATATAGCATGGTCGTTGTTATTGCGATCGGCTATGCCGGTGTTGACCTTCTGCGGTGTTCCTCCCTGTAGCGGATAGGTATAGAGTGATCCGTTGGCATTGAATAAAAGCGATTTGCCATCGGGCATCCAGTTAGGTGCTTCGAAGCGATCGGTTGATTCATAAACAATTTTTCGTTTGCCAGTGAAGACATCCAATGTTTCAAGACGCGATGCGAGATAGCCTGACGTATTGGGATTGTAATTTTCAGCAACAGGCTGATCGATACGTACATTCCATACCGTAGCTTCTTCCTTTACCTGTTCGTTGTGCGAGCATATATATAGTCCTGCCAGTACTTCATCCGGAAAATCTTCCATCACATGTTCGCCCACCAACTGAAGCGGTTCGCCCCAAAGCGCCATGCGCATAATGATAACTTTACCTTTGCGTTCAAGCTGCAGTGTACTTGCTTTTTTCTTTACCGAGAAGATTTCGTCTTCCGGATCGCGCATAAAAGCGCCTTTCAATTTTCGCCATTGCAATACCGTGAGTCCGTCACCATGCAGCGTAGCGCTGATGTGTGGTGCATTATCGTCAGCGGAAGCGCGCAGCATCCAACCCACTTTGCGATGAGGGTCAGTACCTGTTCCTTCAAATTTGAAATTGGCCGTGAGTATAAAATCGCCTTTCAGTTTTTTATAGAGGTAGTGAAACTCATCTCTGCCAAACCATATATTATAGCCTGCGCCTTTGAGGGTATATTGTTGATCGGTGGAATTATAAAGTGCATCGCCTGCAATCTTGGGCGCGCCTATATCGGCATGGGTATCAAATACTCCAACCGGTGATTGGGCATAGACTCTGGAGATTATCAGGAAGATGATGATCAATAATTTGCGCATACGTCTGGTACATTTTGGGAGAGCCTATTTACCATCGTGTGCAGAGGAATGCAATGACAGGGCCACTAATAAAATAAGTAGTGTCGAATGGAGAGCGTGTGCTCAATAGTTAGCTTGTCCGATGTCCAGCCGACTTACCTTCTGATCCACGTTTATGTGAAACTTGAAATATGTTTTGAAATCTCCCCACTGGTCGGAATGAAAATGTCCGTAAACATCCAGGCCATTGTTTTCAATCTTGTCGATCGAAGTGAATCGTTCATGGCCCAGCGCTTCCGAAGAAAACTTCTTGAAGTCGCGCGGACTTCCATCGTCATATAGTCTGGCATCGGTCGTGAAGAGACTGAGCCATGTTTTCTTATCACCTTTCTGAAGTGCATCGATCGCGGCTTTTACAATCGGGTTGGTAAGTTTATCGGTATTCATAGTGGATGGATGTTTCGCGTTCGTATCGGTTTGACAGCAGCCTGAATAGCAGGGCTGTCAGCATATATAATAGTAGAAAGAAGCGGATCATATATCTCCTGCAATTTCAGAATATTTCCGGAACGCAGAGATCATAAGAGTCGCGAAAATTGTTCCGTTATTCCAGGGTATATATACAAAAAGCATTCGCACGACTTTCCGTATATTCGGGTTTGGTTTATGAAGGAAAAAGAAAACATTGTTATCTACGAGAATCTCTACAGCACCTATAAGAGCCTTGGGCTGCCGGTGGACACGATCGATCAGTCCAAAGATTTTACGATCAATAACCTCGCAGATATTCATAAGAAATTCCCGTTCAAGTCATCTGTATATAGGCCCAGCTATTTCTCCTTTGTATTTGTAAAAGATGCCCATGGTAAATATAGTACCGATGATTTGACGTTCGATACCGTTCCAGGCACTATATATTTTACCAACCCGGGCCATCACAAGGCTTTTGAATGGTTTGATATGCGCGAGCTATACCTGGTAACACTGAGCGAATCATTTCTGAAAGAGAATGTGCACCCGGAAATATTTGAAGAGTTCCCGTTTCTGTTGGCTGAAACAGTGCGTCCGCGTACGTTGGCTCCGGAAGCATTCGCAGAGTTTGAGAATTTATATTTGCAGATATTAAAAGAGTATAAAGCCACTTCTCCCTATAAATATAGAATCATCGGCAACCTGTTTGTTGTGTTGCTGCTGAAAGTAAAGGAATATTTCTGGGCCGACTACAACCCTATATATGAAGGAAACAGGAGCTCGCAGATTGTGAAGAATTTTAAGGAGAACCTGGAAAAACATTATCGCGACCTGGCTGATAACAAAGTACAAGTACTCTACCAGGTACAGGATTACGCCAGACTACAAAGTCTCAATCCAAACTACCTGAGCAATGTTATTAAAAGTAAAACCGGTAAATCCATCAGCTCCTGGATTGCCGATAAGACCATTGCCGAAGCCAAATCGCTATTGAAAAATTCTTCCGTACCCATCAAGCAGATCGCTTTTCAACTGGGTTTTTCAGAGTCGAATCATTTCAGCAACTACTTTAAAAAGCACACGAATCTCACTCCCAATGAGTTTCGGAAGGTATAAAACCTGTTGTTTTTTGTGTAACCTGTCATATTTATAGGTAGTCCTGTAAAATCTGTACTTTTTTGGATGGTCGTTGCCCGACCTTTGATTCATCAATTAAACAAAAGAATGTATGAGCAACGTAAAGAACAAAATCGCCATCGTAACAGGAGCATCTAAAGGTATAGGAGCTTCCATTGCCAAAACATTAGCCCGTGCCGGTGCTACCGTAGTAGTAAATTACTCCGGCAGCAAAGATGCAGCCGACCAGGTTGTGAAAGACATCACAAGCAATGGAGGTACTGCTATAGCGGTGCAGGCAGATGTGAGCAAAACAGCAGATGTAAAAAAACTTTTTGCTGAAACCATCGCGAAGTTTGGTCGCGTGGATGTACTGGTAAACAATGCTGGTATCATGATCACCAAGCTGATCGCTGAAACTACCGATGAAGATTTCGACAGACAGTTCAGTATCAACGTAAAGGGAGTCTTCAACACACTGCGTGAAGCTGCCACACAACTTGCAGATAACGGAAGCATCATCAACTTCTCTACATCGGTTAACCGCATTATGCTGCCAACGTATGGAACCTACGTTGCAACCAAAGCAGCAGTGGAGCAACTTACCCGTGTGTTTGCAAAAGAAGCAGGCAAGCGCAACATCAATGTGAACTCTATATCTCCAGGTCCTACCAACACCGAATTGTTCACTGCCGGAAAATCAGAAGAAGTAATCAATCGCCTGGCATCACTTTCAGCTTTCAATCGCATTGGTGATCCGCAGGATATAGCCGAAGTTGTATTGTTCCTGGCAAGCGATGAAGCGAAATGGATCAGTGCACAAAATATAGGTGTAAACGGAGCTATGGCTTAATCTTTCTGCTGGCGGCATAATTCACACCGCTGGTATCATCAACGATAAACATTATTAAAAAATACGGTGACATTTTTTTGTCACCCTGATACTCTATTGCTTAAACAAAATCAAAAACACTTTAAACGATACAACTATGAATACCTTACATAACAAAACCGCCCTTATTACCGGATCAGCAAGAGGTTTAGGAAAAGCTATAGCAGAACGCTATGCAGCACTCGGTGCAAACATTGTGATCAATTACTCACGCGATAAATCGTCGGCAGAAGAAGTAGTGAAAAATATTACTGCCATGGGCGCACGCGTTATTGCTGTGCAGGCCGATGTTACCAAACTGGAAGATGTGAAACGATTATTTGAAGAAGGCAAAAAGGCTTTTGGTAAAATAGATATCGTGGTAGCCAATGCCGGTATAGAATTGATACAGGTTCCGGTTACAGAATTTACCGAACAGCAGTTCGATCGTGTTTTCAGTATCAATGTAAAAGGCGCTTACTTCACCCTGCAGCAAGCGGCCAAAGATATAGCAGACAAAGGCCGCATCATCTATATATCTTCCAGCACTACAACATCGCCAGTTCCGGGTATGGCAGTATATGGCGGCAGCAAAACAACACCGAAGTATCTGGTGGAGATACTGGCGAAAGAGATCGGTCATCGCGGAGTTACAGTAAACACGATTATTCCCGGACCGGTAGAAAATACAGGTGTGTTCGTAGAGATGTCGAAAGAAGATCCGTTCTATAAAGAGCTTCTCAACGGTTCGCCTATGGGCCGGCTTACTTCTGTAAATGATGTTGCCGACATTGCTGAATTTTTTGCAAGCGATCTGGCATCTTTTGTTTCCGGACAGCACCTGCTGGTAAA
>NZ_DATCSD010000408.1:0-11126 GCF_036568665.1 Ohtaekwangia sp.
ATAGGTATACATGACCTGGTGCACAAACCCGGTTTGTCGGTTAAAGAACTGCTCAGTATTGACTTGATGAAGAATGCACTTCGCCTGCATGTCTTCCAATCTATAGCTACCTATATCCGTAAATTCTTCAAAGAAAAAAAACTGATTCAGCTGCTGGAGTTTCCTGTACTTTTCCTCGGAGCCACTCCCGAAAAAACACCAGCCTTGTATAGCTTGATGAACTATGCCGACATGGCACTCGGCACGTGGTATCCGCAAGGCGGTATGTATAAAATTATAGAAGGCATGGTATCGCTGGCAAAATCGCTCAACGTGACATTTGAGTTTAACAGTGCTGTTGAACAACTCTCGCTAAATAGCACCAAAGCCAAAGGACTGATCGTGAACGGAGCCTTCCGTCCGTTTGAATATATAGTAGCCGGTGCCGATTACCATCACGTAGAACAGCAGTTACTTCCTGCTTCGCACCGCAGGTATAGCGAGGCTTACTGGCAAAAGCGCGTAATGGCGCCTTCAAGCCTGATCTTCTACCTTGGAATCAATAAAAAGCTCAAAGGACTTCTTCATCATACATTATTCTTCGATCAGGATTTTGGTTTACATGCGCGAGAGATTTATGATAATCCACAGTGGCCAACGGCACCGCAGTTCTATATCTCCTGTCCTTCGCAGACTGATGCCAGCGTGGCACCTCCTGGCTGCGAGAATATATTTATACTTATACCCGTTGCTACCGGTTTGGAAGACACCGAAGCTATACGCGAAAAATATTTTGACATCGTGCTGTCGCGGTTAGAACATTTAACGCAGCAGTCCATTCGCAACCATATAGTATATAAACGCAGCTATGCGCATCGCGATTTTATAGGCGATTACCATGCGTTTAAAGGAAATGCTTATGGCCTGGCCAATACTTTATGGCAAACCGCGAATCTTAAACCTTCTATTGTTAACAAAAAGGTAAGTAACCTGTTTTATACAGGACAACTCACAGTTCCCGGTCCCGGTGTTCCACCATCGATTATATCGGGCGAAGTGGTGGCGCGTGAGCTTATCAAAAAACATCAGGAATTTGTAAATTGATTATATGAAGGAACTCTTCGACAAGGTATCCATCCGTTGCAGTCGCATAACCACCAATGCCTATAGCACCTCTTTTTCGCTGGGTATATTTTGCCTGGCAAAAGAGTTTCGTGACCCAATATATTCGGTATATGGCTTTGTCCGCTTTGCCGATGAGATTGTTGATACCTTCCACGACTATAACAAAGCAGAACTATTACAGCGCTTTCGTGAAGATACGTATGCCGCTATACGCGATAAGATCAGCCTCAATCCTATACTCAACAGTTTTCAGGCAACGGTAAATCATTTTCATATTGAAGATGCACTCATCGAACAATTTATGAGGAGTATGGAAATGGATTTGTCAAAGAAAGAATATACTGCCGATACCTTTAAGGAATATATACTGGGCTCGGCAGAGGTGGTAGGCTTGATGTGCCTGCGTGTATTTTGCCAGGGTGATGACAGTTGCTACGAAACATTAAAACCCCACGCGATGAGTCTGGGGGCGGCCTTCCAAAAAATAAATTTTCTACGCGACCTTAAAGCCGACTTTATAGAGATGGGCCGCACATACTTTCCGGGGATCGACCTGAGTCATTTTAACGAAACATGCAAAAAGAAAATTGAAGAAAGCATAGCGGAAGATTTCCATCATGGCTACATCGGCATAAAACAATTACCCCGATCGGCCAGGTTCGGTGTATATGTGGCGTATGTTTATTACCTTGCCCTCTTCAAGAAAATAAAAAATACACCGTCAGAAAACGTGTTGAAAAGCCGAATAAGAATCCGTAACAGACACAAAGCAAGACTCCTCGCCTACTCATTTGTAAAACATCAACTTAATATGCTCTGATGGAAAAAGTTATTCTGGTAGACGAGCAGGACAATGCCATTGGCACGATGGAGAAGTTGGAAGCGCACCGAAAAGGCATTCTGCACCGGGCTTTTTCTATTCTTATCTTCAACCCGAAAGGAGAAATACTGCTGCAGAAACGCGCAGCCTCCAAATATCACAGCGGTGGTTTATGGACCAATACCTGCTGCAGCCATCCGTTGCCTGAAGAGACGATGGAACAGGCAACACGAAGAAAGCTGAAACAGGAAATGGGAATTGATTTGCCAACCGAGTACGCCTATAAATTTATTTACAAAGCGGCACTCGATCATGGCTTAACGGAATACGAACTCGACCATGTATATGTCGCAGTATATGATGGTGAACCCGTTATCAATACCGAAGAAGTAGAGGCGTGGAAGTATATAGATATGCCCACGTTGAAACGTGATGTTGCCGAACATCCTGACCGGTACACCTATTGGTTTAAATTGATCCTCGATCACCCAGAGCTTTCGCTGCTACCGGCCTGATTGTTTTTTCTTTCATTACACCCAAACCTGAACACTATGTAAACGTGCTTGTTATATAGCAGCGGTGCAATTTTCATGCATTGACCATTACGATTTTGAAAAACAACCATCACACTCTTGCACAACAAGTCGTTGACCGACAAACAACAATCTTCTGGTTTCGCAGAGATCTCCGGCTGGAAGATAATGCGGGTCTATTCCACGCACTGCGGAACAATGAGCACGTGTTGCCGGTATTTATCTTCGATACAGTAATCCTCGATGAACTGGAAGACAAGTTTGATAAACGTGTTGACTTTATTCATCAATCATTACTACACCTGCAGCAACAACTGGAAGCGTTGGGTTCTTCGCTGCTGGTGGTATATGACAATCCTGTGCATTTCTATAAAAGCATTCATCCGAAAGCAGTATATACCAATCACGATTACGAACCGTACGCTATTAGCCGCGATGCAGCGGTACAAAAGATACTGGAAGCAAAACAGGTTACGTTCAAAACTTTTAAAGACCAGGTGATCTTCGAAAAGCAGGAAGTAGTAAAAGACAATGGTGAACCCTATACGATATTTACTCCTTACAGCAAAAAGTGGAAGGCAACGCTCAACGCCTTTTACATGAAGAGCTATCCTTCGGAGAAATATTTCGACAGCTTTAAAAAAATCAGTCCCATCGCTATACCGTCTTTACAGGATATCGGCTTTGAGGAAACGCATGCTATATTTCCGGAGCGTGTGGTAAAAATATCGGTGATTGAAAAGTATGATAAGCAGCGCGACTTTCCTGCCATGGCAGGCACCACACGACTAAGTATACATTTACGTTTTGGAACCGTGAGCATCCGGAAACTGGTGCAGATCGCGAAGCGAAGAAACGAAGTATGGCTCAATGAACTGATATGGCGCGACTTCTATGCGATGATCCTGTATCATTTTCCAACCGTGGTAACAAAAGCATTTAAGCCTGCGTACGACAACATCGCCTGGAAAAATGATCCGAACGATTTTCAACGCTGGTGTGATGGACAAACAGGCTACCCGATTGTAGATGCAGGTATGCGCGAGCTGAACGAAACAGGTTTTATGCATAACCGTGTGCGTATGATCGTGGCCAGTTTTCTTACCAAACATTTGCTGATCGACTGGCGATGGGGCGAAGCATACTTTGCTAAAAAACTTTTAGACTACGATCTTGCTTCTAATAACGGAGGCTGGCAATGGGCAGCAGGTTCGGGCTGTGATGCTGCGCCTTACTTTCGCGTATTCAATCCGGAATTACAGACTGAAAAGTTTGATGCCGACTGGAAGTATATCAGGAAGTGGGTGCCCGAAGCGGGTACACCGGAGTATATAGCTCCGATGGTGAATCACAAGATGGCGCGCGATCGTGTGCTACATGCCTATAAAACAGCACTGGAGTAAAAGACAAACTGCATGAAAGTATATCAACTGAAACAAACTCAGGTTTTGCCAATCACGCTGCAACAGGCATGGGAGTTTTTTGCTACGCCACGGAATCTGGAAAAAATAACACCATCGCATTTGAAGTTTACTATACTTTCTGTTTCAGGCAGTGAGAAGATGTATGCGGGGCAGATCATCCGGTATAAGATACAGTTACTTCCTTTCATAAAAGTAAACTGGACTACCGAGATCACACACCTGCAAGAGCTCTCTTATTTTATAGATGAGCAACGCTTTGGGCCATACGCACTGTGGCATCATCAGCATCATTTTAAAGAAGTGCCGGGTGGCGTTGAGATGACAGACGAAGTACACTATGCCATTCCGCTGGGTTTTATCGGGCGCTTTGCCAATTGGCTTTTTGTGAAGCGTACACTTCATCGTATTTTTGAGTATCGTCTTGCTATACTGGGCAAGCATTTTCCAACGGATAAAAACAGCATCCTTAAATCTGCGTAACCATGAGTTGGATAACCATTATACTATGCGCACTGATTGTGGTCGGAACATTTCTCTTCTGGGAGTTTGTAGCCTGGTTTACGCATAAGTATATAATGCATGGATTTCTTTGGGTGTGGCACCGGTCTCACCACACCGTGCATGACGAAGCACTGGAACGCAACGATCTTTTTGCTGTAGTGTTCAGTATACCTTCTATCTTCCTTTTCTATTACTACACACTTGTTGTCTATAATCCTTACATGCTGGCAGCAGGGTTTGGTATATTTTGTTACGGTGTGTTCTACTTTATCTTTCACGATATCATCGTGCACCAGCGCATCCGGTGGCGTCCAGAAAAAAAGAGCCGGTACTTACAACGGATGATCCATGCGCACTACGTGCATCACAGTAAACACACCAAAGAAGGATGTGAAGCTTTTGGTTTTTTATACGCTCCAAAAAAATATGAACCAAAGAAATTTTCTTTCCGGAAAGACCGCCAGGAAACACAATAGCACGATACAGGTATACATATTTTGGCGCGCTTAAAAAAAGAAATAGTCATTCCAAATCATACATCATTTTAACCTACCTACCTTGCTCATCGTGAATAAAACCGGCTCATCAGCATTTGTGAAATTCCTGAAAGACTTATATTTAAAGTCGGAGAACGAGTGTTCACCCGTAATACGTCTTTCATTTCGCCTAATAGCTGTCTTCATTTAAATGCGCCCATTACCGAGTCATGGAAAAATATCTCTACCTCATCATTGATATTGCTTCTCTTGCCTTTCCTTTGCTGGCAAGTTTTTATTCGAAGGCGCCTTTTTACAAGACGTGGAAATATCTGATTCCAGCTATTCTGGTCACTGCACTGTTCTTCATTGCGTGGGACGAGATATTTACCCACATACGCGTGTGGGGGTTCAACCAGCGTTACCTCTCCGGTATATATGTAGGCGTGCTGCCCATTGAAGAAATTCTGTTCTTTATCTGTATACCCTACGCCTGCGTATTTACGTACTTCGCCTTAAATCACCTGATCGAGAAAGATTACCTCTTCCCTCACCAGGAGCTGATCTCGTCTGCACTGATCCTGGTATTGCTGGTAATGGGTATGTATTACTTTGAGAAATTATATACCGGTCTTACGTTTGTTTTTCTGGGACTTTTTCTGGCCTTTCAGATGCTTAAACTCAAGCCTCGCTATATGGGGCGTTTTTATGTTGCCTACGCATTTATACTCATCCCCTTCTTTCTGGTGAATGGTATACTTACCGGTTCATTTATAGAAAGTGAAGTGGTGTGGTATAACGACCAGGAAAATCTCGGCATACGCATGGGCACTATTCCATTCGAAGATGTATTCTACGGCATGCTACTCATTTTGATGAACGTTGTGATCTACGAATACCTGCAAGACCGTGAACGCTACCGCGCCCTGATGCGTTCGTAACAACTTCCAAGTATATAGCTATGCTTCTTAATCTTTTATCACCCGGAAGGTGATGTTTATGCGCATACCCGTTGCGTTGGTTCGCTTGGGCAAACCATGTTCCCACGCGTGCTGCGTTTTACCTTGCATGAGCAGCAAACTTCCATGGGTGAGTTCCAGCGAAAGCTTTTCTTTCTTATCGTAATAATGCCGGAACTGAAATGTGCGTGCAGCACCAAAGCTAACGGAAGCAATTACCGGATCTATCCCTAACTCTTTTTCATTATCGCGATGCCACCCCATGCTGTCGTGCTGGTCGCGATAGAGATTGAGCAATGCACTGTTAAAAACTACCGGGACAATGGTTTCAATACGCTGTTTGATCTGCCGTAATGTATCGTTCCATAGCAACGGAGTGAGCGTAATGCCGGAGTAACTATATAATTTACCTTCATCGCCATACCAGGCCGTGAGGCGCGGTTGCATCAACTCTTTACCATATATCTTTATGGGGCGCTGCTGCCAGTCGATCGAGTGCTGCAGCTCTTCGAAATAACGATCACTTTCGTTTTGTGAAAAGAACTCCGGAAAGAACTGCACATCTCCTTCCCGTGGCAATATGGATTGAACGCGTTGTATCATATATACCTATATATCGGGTACAAACATCTTGCGCTGCTTGCAAGTTATCAAACCGATTCTTGCGCAGTTATTCGTTATCGTTAATCGTTATCCGGAGAGTCTGTTAACGGATAACGGCTCTCTAAAACAAAACGACCCCGGCATAATCCAGGGTCGTTCTGAGCATTAAAAGAAAATAGCCTGTTAAGCTTTTTCCTTCTCAGCTTTGTTCTTTTTGCTTTTCTTGCCTTTGCCTTTCACAGCGTCTTCCATAAACTTCTCCGCTTTCTTTTTCCTTTTTTGCTCACGCTTCAGAATGTCGGTGTAAACTTCAGCCAGTTTCTTGGAATTACGGTTCAGTAATTTTTTTACTCGCTTTGACGCTTCCGGTAATTCCAGGTGACTGATCGCTTCACGCATCGAATCGTTGATCAGGCTTTGCAACGCCTTCTTGGATGTTTTTGTCTTCTCCATAAACTCTAAGTTGAAGCTCTAAGTTAACGAAACGTTACCAGAGCATTACCACCCCATTAAAAACTTAATATTGAAACAAAAAAGCTGCATTTCTAAAGCAGAAACGCAGCTTTTTATAGGTTGAAAAGTATATTTGGCTATTCGTACCGAAGCGAATTTACCGGGTTCGTAGCGGCCGCTTTTATCGATTGATAGCTTACGGTAAGCCATGCTATAACAATGGCTGCTATACCGCTTCCTATATATACCAGCGGGCTTACCTCCACGCGATATTCAAAACTGCTCAACCAGTTATTGACTACAAACCATCCGGCAACAGCAGCCGGTATAAACGCGATGATCACCAGTTTGGTAAACTCTCTTGACAACAGAATAATCAATCCCGCGGGTGATGCACCGAGTGCTTTACGGATACCGATCTCTTTGGTGCGCTGCTCTGCTGTAAACGCTGCAAGTGCAAACAACCCGAGACACGCTATAAAGATGGCCAATCCTGAAAAGACACTGAACACCTGGCCCATCCGTTGTTCTACGCGAAATAACTCATCAAAGTCTTCATCCAGAAAATTATAGTCGAACGGTTCGCCAGGAGCTTGTTGCTTCCATATCTTTTCGATCGATGCAATCATCGCGCTCGAACTGCCTTCATAGCGAATCATCAACTGGCTGGAGTTATCGATCAGTCGTATCGCGAGCGGACGCACTTTCATTTTCATCGACTCGAAATTGAAATCTTTATATATACCCACGATCTTCAGATGCTCCAGTTTACCATCATCATTATAGAGTATCTCTTCCTGCAATGGGTTCCTGAAACCAAATTCTTTTACGGCTGCTTCATTTAAAAGTATAGCAGAAGAATCGGAAGGAAAATCGCGTGAGAAGTAACGACCTTCTTTCATCTCGAACTTCATCACATCCTTATGATCGTAATCAGCAAAATATACTCCCATGATGTGATCCTGCTCATCACCGGAAGATTTGAACACCGTAGTATTGTTTACACCCGGAAAATTGTTGTTTGTAAAGCTCGCCTGTACTACACCGGTCTGTTGCTTCACCGTGTTCTTGAAGCCTTCCAGGTTTTTACCGAGTCGTCTGGCATTCTGCACAATCAGCACGTTGTGCTTATCTATACCCATGTTGCGTTCCTGCATGAACGTGATCTGCTTATATACTACAGTAGTAAAGATGATCAGGAAAATAGAGAGTGCGAACTGGCAAACCACCAGTGTACTGCGCACGCTTCCGCTCTTCATGCCCGAACGTACTTTACCCTTCAATACCTCCACTACACTAAACGAGGTGAGGTAGAAGGCTGGGTAGCTTCCGGCTATAAAGCCTACAAATACAACGAGCCCTGCAATGCCGAGTATAAATGTCGGTGTCAGAAACACATCCATGCCCAGGTATTTACCGGAAAGCGTATTGAAGAACGGCAACAGGAAATAACATACCATGAGTGCCAGCACAATGGCAATAAGACTATAGATCATGGACTCAGACAGGAACTGGCCGATCAGTTGTCCGCGCAGCGAGCCGAGTGTTTTTCGTAAACCTACTTCTTTTGCACGGCCAGCTGAACGAGCTGTTGAGAGGTTCATGAAATTGATACACGCTATAACAATGATAAATATACCTATACCGGCAAAGAAGTATACATACGTAATGTTACCCGAGGGCTCAATGTTATGCTGTGTTTTTGAGCGCAGATGTATATCTGTAACTTTTGTAGCAAAATAACCATAGGCACCACCCTGCTCTCCCATCTGCTTGAAGGTAACTCCCATGAATCGCTCCAGTTCAGGGCCAACATATTTTACCACCAGGTTTTTAAATTTCTCTGTGGCTGCATCCAGGCTTGCACCTTCGTGCAGAATAAAATAAGTATACATGCCGTTATTCAGCCATATCGTGCTCTTCAAATGTTCTGCAGTGCTGGCAGAGATAAGCCCGGTAAAGATCACGTGCGAGTTGCTGGGAGCATTGGCCGCTATACCGGTAACTTTATAGGTGGCAGCATCATTGCCCACGGTTACCAGTTTGCCCATAGCCGGTTCGTTGCCGAAATATTTAGTGGCCAGCTCTTCGGTAAATACGATCGAGTTCGGTTCTTTCAATGCAGTTTTCGGATCGCCTTCGAGCAATTTGAAACTGAAGAACTGGAAGAAGTTAGAGTCTGCATAAAAGAGTTTATCTTCTGTAAAAGCTTTCTCGCCATACTTTACTGCTGCCAGTCCGTAACCATCCAGGCGGGTAGCCTCTTCTATTTCCGGTATGTCGGTTACCAGCGCTGCTGCCATGGGCGGACAGGTGGTGGAAGTATATATTTCCTGACCGGCTATTCTTCCGTGCAAAGCCATCTGGTACATCCGGTCTGCCTTGCTGTGAAATTTGTCAAAGCTCAGTTCATCAGAAACATACAGGATGATCAGCAAACATGCCGAGACACCGATCGTCATCCCGATGATGTTGATGAACGAAAAGAATTTATACTTCAGGATATTCCGAAATGCTACCTTGAAATAGTTACTGAACATATATACTATTAATTTGGGTTACAGGATTATTCGTCTCGCAATGTACTCACCGGGTTCATGGATGCTGCACTGAAAACTTTATATCCGATGGTTACAGCCGAGATAAAGAACATCAAAATAACGGAGACTACAAAGGTTATAGTAGTTGTATTCTGGTAATAATCCCAGATACTATCCATGAGCAGATCTACCAGAAAATAACTGAAGGCACAGCCAAGCAACGAAGCAATAAACAGGATAATAGCAAACTCTGTATTGATAATGCGGGTTATGTTGCCGATAGAAGCTCCCAATACCTTGCGCACACCGATCTCTTTCATCTTACGGATAATATTAAGTGATACCAGTGTGAACAACCCGGTAGCCGACAGAATCATAGCCACTATACCCAGGAACACAAACATCTTTACTATATTATCACTTACCGTAAGCGACTCTTTCAATTCTTCGTTCAGGTAGCGGCCATTATATAAGCGGTTGGGAAAGATCTGCTTCCACTCTTTTTCCATAAAGGCATTTACATCAGTGAGTTTTTCTACCGGTGAGTTTACAATCACGTGGGTATAATTTTCCTGTGCAGTATAGCGAATCATCATCGGGTTAAGTTCTGCCCACAGTCCGTTGGTGAATACATCTTTTACAACTCCCACTACATATAGCCTGGTGGTATCATGCCAAAGTATTTCTTTACCCAGCGGTTTATCCCACTTAAATGTTTCTGCGAGCTTCTGTGTAATAATCACCGATTCTTTTCGGTCGGTCTCAGAATCTTTCTGGAAGTCGCGGCCTTCTACTAACGTAAGGCCCATGGTGTTGAGGTAATCATCACCTACATCAATGATATCTACTTCAAACTGTTTTGCTTCGTGCTTGATCGGGTCGCGATAGCGTGATGAGAATACACTGTGCTTCGAGCCCGCAATGGAGACTATATCTTTGTTTTGAAGCAGAGCGTTGCGATAAGTTTCATATTCGTTGCCATCTTCTACATAGGCGATGATCACGCTTTGCTGGTTGAACCCAAGATCGAACTCACGTTGATATACCGAGTTCTGGTAAAAAGCAATGGAACTTACGATAGCCAGCAGCGATATAGCATACTGCAGGCACAGCAGCACGCGGGTAAATATATTGGTGCCGCCCAGTTTTAATTTACCTTTTAAAATGCCCACCGGTTCAAAGCCACTGATATAGAAGGCCGGGTAACTTCCGGCAATCAACCCGGTAAAGAACAGTACACCTATCAGGAAGAACAGGAATGATGGATTATCGAGGTAATGCGAAGTAAGTT
Source organism: Ohtaekwangia sp. (assembly GCF_036568665.1). Taxonomy (GTDB): domain Bacteria; phylum Bacteroidota; class Bacteroidia; order Cytophagales; family Cyclobacteriaceae; genus Ohtaekwangia. Next base: position 10,705 of record NZ_DATCSD010000408.1, read on the forward strand.
TCATTTCAATCCACAATGCATTCCACGACATCAATAATATTTCTCCGAGGAAAAGACCAATCACCAATGCCAGAAAGCAGATGAACAGGGTCTCTCCTATAAATTGAAAGATCAACTGGCTGCGCATGCTTCCCATCACCTTGCGTATACCAATCTCTTTCAGTCTTCGGGAAGATATAGCGATGGATGTATTGGTCATGTTGAAACAGGCGATCAGCAAAATAAGCACCGCCATAATAGTAGGCGCATATACAGCCGCGCGTGAGTTGGCATCGCGGGTTTCACTCCATGTATTATTTATATCATCGCGCTGTGCCATGCCTGTAAATGGATCGAGCACAAACTCTTTTACAATAAAGTCTTCGCGCACTTTATTGTTGTTCTCTTTATACTGCTGTAATTGTTTATGGATAACGGGAAGC
>NZ_DATCSD010000409.1:0-2429 GCF_036568665.1 Ohtaekwangia sp.
GCCATAACCTACCACGACTACTTCTTCCAGACCGATCAGGTCTTCGGTAAGCGAAACATTGATAATTACCTGGTTGCCTACAGCAACATCTTCGCGTATAAAACCGATCGCAGTAAAGATCAGCACTGCTGTGTCGGATACCGTAAGGATATATTTACCTTCGGCATCGGTCATCGTTCCATTCGATGTGCCGCGTTGCAGAATGCTCACACCCGGTATAGGTTCATTCTTATCGTTTGTAACGAGCCCGGTAACTTGGCGTCCCTGCTGCAGCCGTATAGTACCGGCAACACCGCTGGCCTTTGCAACCGAGACCTGCAACACACTGACCATGAAGAGCAGTAGTATATTCCGGCATACAGGTTCGCGTAATATTCTTTCCATAGGTATAGATATAGGTATAGGTCAGGTTAGTTTGTTTCGTGAAAGCGGATAGCCGTGCCGCCACCTTTGGCCAGCTTCAGTTTTAGCACTGAAGCTTTTGTTACATCCTGTGTGAGTATATCCAGCGGCAGCGGGTTTGTCGTTACATCTGCTCCTACGCCATCCTGGTATATTTCGGCTATATATTTTTTACCGGGCGAGAGAAAATCCAGGCTGATATCTACCACGCGTTCATCTTCGTTGGTAATACTGCCCAGAAACCAGTCGGCACTGTTACGATCCTTACGGGCTATCGTTACATATTTACCAATCTCGGCCTGCAGCACACGTGTCTCTTCCCAATCGGTTGGCACATCTTCAATAAATTTCAAGGCAGGTTTTCCTTCGTAATTTTTGGGCAGGTCGGCTGCCATTTGCAGCGGACTATATATTACTACATATAGTGCAAGCTGTTTTGCCAATGTAGTGTGCACGCGAAAGGTGCCTTCTGTTTTAAACTGTATATCAAATATACCGGGGGTGTAATCCAACGGTCCGCCCAGGCAACGGGTAAAGGGTAATATCGTTGTGTGCGCAGGCGGATTGCCATCACTCCACGCTTCATACTCCGTGCCACGCGCTCCTTCGCGCGTCATCATGTTCGGGTAGGTTCTGCGCAGGCCGGTATCTTTTATCGGCTCATGCACATCGAGCATTACTTTATAGCGCGCAGCTGTTTCCATTACCTTGTGATAGTGGCGCACCATAAATTGTCCCTGGTGACGTTCGCCTGCCGGGCGCCTGTTTACATAGCCTGTCTTCAGGCGATGTATATCATACTGTGCGCAAAATTTGAATGCATCTTCGAGCTGGCGTTCGTAGTTCGCTATATTTCCACCCGTCTCGTGGTGCGCGATCAATCCTATATTTTTCGATTTTGCATAGCGGCTTATCTCGGCTATATCATAATCCGGATATGGTTTGGTGAAGTTGAAATTACCGGATACAGTCCAGTCGCCTTCCCATCCTTCGTTCCATCCTTCTGCAAGTACAGAGGAGAGATGATGTTTACTGGCAAAGTCTATCTGCTCTTTCATATTCGCAGTGGTAGCTCCGTGATTCGGGCCACCCTCCCACGTATGCGTCTTGATGTGCATGCCCCACCAGATGCCGTTATACTTTCCGGGTTTGATCCACGATACATCGCCCAGCTTGTTCGGTTCATTGAGGTTGAGAATGAGATACGATGTGATCAGGTCGCCAGGCTTATCGGCAATCTGTATCGTACGCCACGGTGTCTTCATCGGTGCGCTGGCTACTACGCGATCGCCATTGGCCCAGGGTACGAGGTCGCACTTCAGTGTTTTATTCCCGTTGTTGAACAACGTCATCGAAGCATAGTCGATGAGTGCAGCTTCGTGTATGCTGAGGTATAGATCATTGCTTTCGAGCGTAAGCGGTGTGTGCATCTTCTGCGAAAGCGCAGTAACGTTGTTCTTGTGAAAGAGGCATTCAGAATCCATGTCATCGCTATAGGCGGGAATCCACCATGCATCCATATCGCGTGCTATAGCAAATTCAGTCAACTCATCCATGATCACAAAATCTTTCAGGTTGGGTTGCTGTGGTATCTCATAGCGAAAGCCTATACCATCGTTATATACCCTGAACTCTACCTGCAGCTTGCGCTTTAAACCGCTCTGCTCCTGCAGCACAACGGTAAGGCTATTGTACTGATTGCGGATGTTCTTTACTTCACCCCAGGGCTGCGTCCACGTTTCATCGAATGACGATGGTTTGGATGCGATGACTTTAAAATCTTTTTCGAGGGCCGGTATATCTTTCAGACTGAAGCCGAGCCTCGAGTTGGCTATAACGGGCTGGTCGTTGCGCTGCACGTTGTAGAAGGGCACGCCCTGTTGCAGCAGCAGTTGTACTTTGATGGTGTGGTTGGGAGAATAGACTTCAAGTGGTCGGTTCCGGTCTTTGCCGGAGACCAGCGTTGAAACACAAAAAGTAATGGCCAGTAAGACACGAAAAGCCTTCATAGGATCGGGTTAATAACT
>NZ_DATCSD010000410.1:0-5237 GCF_036568665.1 Ohtaekwangia sp.
CTTATAGCAGGGAAGCCGGTGCGTCTCCAATCGTTAAAGGTTTCGATGTTGAGAAAATTGGCAACGTTCTTTTCTTCCATAATTCTTTGAAGAGCATTTTCATCGGTTAATGTTCCGCGACTTGCCAGGTAGGTATTAATGTTGGCCTGAGAGATTCCCAATTTCAGCATGTGCGCTGTGATGCCCTCCTGATATATAGGCTCCGCAGCAGCATAGCCTGATTTTATCAGGGTTGCTTCTGCCTTGAGAAATAGTGCTTCAGAATACGTAAGTATATAATTTGTTGCTCCTATACCTGAATACATGTCGCTGGGTATAGAGTATGTAGTAAGGACGCCTACATCTGTGCCTATAGGTCTGCCGGTATATAGGCCAGTATCTTCAGCAGGTTTTACCATGATGGGCAACCGCGGATCGTTGCGTGCTTTCAATGAATCCACAAATGTAGAAGCAAGTATAGATGTACTCACCGGATTGAAGCTAAACCACCAGCCATTTTCCTGTCCGGCAGCACCGGGGTAGACCATCTGCAGATCATCGTCATTGCCGATCATGCCGTTGGTCAATGCCTGCAGTGCTATATCAGCTTGTGCAGAAGCGGTGTGTCCTGGGGCCTTTGTCAGGTGCATGGCATATCGCGCCTTTAATGTATAGGCAACCTTTTGCCATTGCTCCATGTTGCCCTGGTAAAAATAGTCATCGGTGCCCGGAGCCTGCAGTGAAGATTTCCCGATGTCAGCAATAGCAGCATCGAGCAGACTTTGTATAGCCGTATATATATCTTCCTGTGAATCGTATGCAGCTGTAAAATTTTCATTACCTAACAAAGCTTGCGAATACGGTATATCTCCCCAAAGGTCGGTAGTAGTACCCAGCGTAAAGGCCGTTAATATCTTCGCGATAGCTGCGTAATGATAGTTGTCGTTCTTCTCTGCTTTGTCGATCAGTATCTTCAGGTTGATAAGTTCATCGGTATAGATGCTGCTCCAGTCGCCATCAATGTCGGTGTGCAGCAGGCGGTATGTTCCGATTTGCGGATTGGGTTGATTGAGTGCCGCTACCTGCATAAACTGCTGCGTGATCCACGCTATATTTCCCGACATTAAACTGCGTGATATAGCCAGCTCGGCCGGTGGCAGCAGCAACGATTCTTTTACATCCAGCGGATTGTTAGGGTCTACGTTTACATCCAGGTACTCTTTGCAGCCGGATGCTACAAGCAGTGTGAACGATAAGAGTATATATAGTAATTTTTTCATAAGTATATAGTTTAAGCAGTGCCGTTGTGAAACAGCGCTATAGTATAATATATCTTAAAAACTGAATTTAAGGGTACAGTTTCCGGAGCGTGATGTTGGCGTGGAGAACTGGTAAATGGATTGTACACCATTGGCAGCACCGAGTGAACTTACTTCCGGATCGGCACCGCTAAAGTGCGGACTATATATCCATAGATTTCTTCCGGATATAGTAATGGATGCAGATTTAAATGGTGTGCGTGCAAGCCATGCAGGATTCAATTCATATCCCAGGCTTACACTTCTAAGCTTGATATAGGTACCATCCTGTATGAGCGATTCCTGAATAGAAGTGATATACTGATAATACTTCTGTGCCCCTACCGATACTGTGTTGGGCTGATTGTCGGCTACGCTCACGCCTTCAATTACACGCGGAGCGCGATTCTCCGTTACTTTGGAAGAACCATAGAAGTAGCCATACGAATCCATATCGTTTTGTATATCGCCTCCTTTTTTCATATCGAAAAAGAAGCTGAGTGTAAATTGTCCGTAGCGAAAATTGTTCGTTAAGCCTGCGAGCCATTTCGGATTGGCATTGCCTATTACACCCGGCAGATCATCCGGCAGCGGTAATCCATCCGTGCCAATTACTATACTTCCGTTCTCATTACGTTTATACCGTGTTCCGTAAAATATATTATAGGGTTGCCCTTTTACGATCCTGCCTAATTGATCAGTGCCAGGGTATATAGATAATACCTTGTTACGAATACGTGTAAAGTTAAACGTGAGGTCCCAGCTGAATTTCTGACTCTTCACTGGAGTTGCGTTCAACAATATTTCGATACCCTTGTTTTCTATACTGGCAGAGTTAACCGTAGTGCCGGTATATCCGGAAGAAGGTGCTATTGCTACACCGGGTATTAATCCATCGATCGATTTTCTATAGAAGTACGATGCTTCCAGTCCAATCCGGTTGTTAAAGAATTTTGTTTCCAAGCCAATCTCAGACTCGTTCAGTCGTTCGTTGTGAAGCGCTGTATTCCCAATAGTTTTGTTGATCATGAAACCCGCTTGTCCCTGAAACGGGAAAGCTATACCATTTACATTCGAAGAGTAATATGTGGTGTTGATGGAGTATGGATCAACGTTTTCATTTCCTACAGTGGCTTGCGAGAGTCTTAATTTTCCAAAGCTTAAAACATTGGTAATGGAAGCGGGCAACAATTCAGAAAAAACAAAACTTGCTGCCACTGACCCATACGGATAGTATGTTTTATTTTTAGCAAGCACCGAGCTGCCGTCATATCGTCCGGTTAATGATAATGTGAGTAAATGTTTATAGGTAATATTCGCCTGTGCGTACGAACCAACTTTTCTGCGCAGTGAGTGATATTCACTCGACTTGATCGAAGCAGCGCCAGCGATATTATGATAGCCATCTATACTCAGTCCGCTGCCCGTTTCATTGAGTGTTTGCGTATAGGTAGAGTATATATTAGCTCCTAATAAAAGGTTATAGCTGAAGTTATCGGTTTCCTTCGTAGCACTGATGATGAGATCGTTGTTGAACTGGCGGAAGTTTGAGTTCTGATCTATAATTCTGCCGAGTGTTCCAAGATTCGCGCTCGGAGCTTCCCAAAATTTGATTTGTTCGGTATACATATCGGCACCTAACCGTTCTGTTATAGAGAGCCAGCTAAAAGGCGTATAATTCAGTGTAATTACCGGTATAAATCGGTTTACACCCAGATCGTTGGAGTAATTATTCTGCACCCATTGCGGATTGTTTCGTGAATAGCGATATAGCCGTTGGCTGCCATCCGGATTCAGATAAGGATTGGGATTCCATGAAACGGGCTGACCATAGAGTACAAACAGCGGACCGTTAAATCCTTCGGGTACACGATCCTGGTCGGAATGTGTATACTGTAACTGAAATGTACTGGTTAAATTCTTGCGAATGGTAGAGGTATATTTGGTAAAGAACGAGTGTCTTTTAAAATCGCTGTTCTTCACAATACCTTTTTGATCGAAGTAGGAATAGGAAATGAAATAGCTGGAACTATTATTTCCACCGGATATACTTACCGTGTTGTTGGTTGTTATACCTGTTTTAAAAAATGAATAGGGATCATATTTAGGAGCACGCTTGCCATCGATCATTAATGTATCCATCAAGGGCCCCCACGATGCACTTATTTTTTGATCTTCGCCATTGTAATAAATCCCGTTAGTTCCCTGTGCATATTTAGTCTGGCGTTCCGGAAAAATTCCTTTTTCAAAAGATACACCAGACGAAAATGTAATAAGCGGCTTGCGTTCGCTGCCGCCTTTTGTAGTGATCATCACTACACCGCGCGCACCGGCCGAGCCATAGAGTGCCGTGGCAGCAGCGCCTTTCAGAACGTTTACATTCTCAATAACAGCGGGGTCTATATCTACTACACGACTGCTGCCGGCATAACCTTCACCGAGCAAACCAGACTCATTGTTATTAACCGGTACACCATCCACTACGATCAACGCCTGGTTATCGCCAAAGATGGACGTGGCGCCACGCACTACGATACGTGTAGAAGAACCCGGTGTGCCGGAAGAACTGGTAATCTGTACACCTGCTACTTTGCCGGTTAATGAATTGAGTACACTGGGTTCTTTTGCCTTCATCAACTCATCGCCTTTTACAGCTTGTGTGCTATAGGTCAATTCTCTTTTCTCGCGTTCAACACCCAGCGCAGTAATAACAACTTCTTCCAATGATTTTACATCTGTATTCAGGACTACATCCACTACTGCACGATTTTCAACCGGTACACGTGTGGTACTATAGCCGATAAAAGAAAACACAAGAACAGCAGACCCGTTGTTTACCGACAATTCATATTTACCATCAGCGTCCGTAACTGTGCCGGTAGTTGTGTTGAGCACTACTACATTCACACCCGGTAAAGCTACTCCGGTTTCATCGGTAACTTTTCCTTTTACAGGTATCTGCGCGAAAGCAAATTGCGCTGCCAGTATGATTGCAATAGGACATAGGAGTAACGCAATTCTAGATTGTGTAGAATTTCTCGTCATAGGAAATGGGGTTAGTATAGGATAAAGGTAGTGTGACGAGCAGGTGGGTATATTCCAAATATTATCGCATGGTAATATTATTTTATCCAAATTGGATTTTGTGAAATAAGTATGGGATGCAATAAAGAGCCGGTATATATAGGGAGGTAAACTGAAGAATCAGGCAGCAGATAACCATTTAAAACTTCACGCAGCCGTATTAAAGAGCAGAACGGTAAAGTTATCGAGGCATAGAATAATAAAGTAGCTTTACCCGGGAAGGGATAAGATTGGTAGTTTTGTATTACAATAAATCGGGCCGGGTTGCCGCAGAACGAGTTTAAGGTTGTGTAAACATAGATATAGGTATATATTACTTACAGGTTATTCACTTAATCAGACACAATTATGAGAACGCTTATTGCACTTTTATGCTTCATTGGATTTGCCGGCTCGCACGCACAGGATCTGCAGCCCAGCCAGGTACCTGCCGCGATAGTAACTGCCTTGCAGACTAAATTCCCCACAGCTACTAAAATAAAATGGAAGCAAAAGGATGCTGATTATAAAGCTGAGTTTAAAGTGGATTCCCGCGGCCATGATGTTTGGTTCGATAAGACGGGGAAGATCAAAAAACATAAAGAAGATTTTCCGAAGAGCCAGTTGCCGGCCGCTGTAAAAGAAAAGATAGCCAGTGAGTTTAAAGATTTCTCGATTGACGATGCCGATAAAGTTGATGCGGAAGGTAAAATATACTATCAGATCGACCTGAAGAATGCCGCGGGCGACAAACGTAAAGTATTATTTACTCCGGAAGGAAAAATAGAAACAACGAATGTCGATTGATTGCCGTTAATGGCTGAGGTTACTTTATCGTTTTTTGTATGACCGTGAGAGAAGCACTGATCGGATTCTACAAGTTCAATAACCTGAACC
>NZ_DATCSD010000411.1:0-37009 GCF_036568665.1 Ohtaekwangia sp.
AAGAGAACGGAAGCGGATTGATGGCGTATGGCGATTAAATAGTTAGATTACATATATAAGTTTTACATACCTTCAATGCGCAACCTGATATATACCTGTATTGCTATAATATTTCTTAGTTCCTGCTCGAGTGTTTCTAAAACTACCTATAAGGATGCAGGAGTATATTTTGAAATAACACCGGAGTTTAAAATTGGAAAGAAAACAACGTGGAAGAGAAACCATGTAACGTATATACCTATTTATTTAAAGGATGAAGAAGTATATGCCAAGTTCTCTTTCGTTTGGCTCCCAACCAAGTCCGATCTTGATTGGGAGCTTCGGAACTATACGGATGCCTTGAAGTCTGTTTATAAGCCTGAAGAATTGGGTGACCTGATGTTTAGTGAAATAAAGTCTACCAACTTTGGAGCTCATACTGCACGCCAAATAGATTACAGAAAGGCCAGCGATGGGCCAAGAGTAGGATCGTACATTGCATTTCACTGCGACAGTTCTACTGTTGTTATTGGATATCACACTACCGTGGAAGGCATGGCTGCAATTAATAGATGTCGTGACTTAATGGAGAAGACGTATTATTGTATTCAAAATGAGAGTAGTAAAACTAAATTGATTATAGAATAATGTTTCTTGTATTGTTGTTAAAATTGTTACCATGAGACTGCTTCTTATTTATATAGTGTTGTCATCAACGTTCAGTATTGGTAACTGCCAGCTATTTTATTTTCATACCAGGAAGGATGCTGTTAAAGATCATTCCCGGAAAGAAAAACAATTGAGGAAATTGAAGGGTATAGATTTACCTTTTCCCTATGGATGTGTGTGGTTAGAGGATTCTTCTTTTATTGGGTTTGCTGAGGTAACGGTAGATTTGTGGGCAATGGATTATGGCTCCAGGTTTGATACTACGTTGGCGCGGTCTGAAGAGATCTCGATTCTTATGAATTATAATGTCGACTCAGTTTATTCGACCAAAAGCAGAGTTGCTTATAAGGATTTCTTGCGGCATTCATTGTTACTGTCGACAAATATGTTGTATGTGGGTAAGGTGGAACGTCCGCTGGTTTTTACAGACTCTGCCGGAATTTTTAGTTATATACAGTTTCTCAATAAAGAGATCAATTCAATTATAGAGCAGCGAAAAGAACATTGGTGCTGGCGTAAATTTTCGGACAGGCAATTGCAGGTTACTTATTCGTTGTTGACGTTGGAGGATTACCTTCTCGCTTTAAAAAATTATAAGCGTTGGACTCCCACTGTAGAGGTAACTGAAGGTGTGAATGGTGAAGTGCCGGTTCCTATAGGGATATACGCAAATTATAAGGGAAGCGAACAAGCTACAGGGCTTTTGAACAATGCTTCAGAAATTATAGTGTATAACGATCGGCTCTATGTTATATACAATGTTCAGCCTGATAAGATATTAATCACCAGGTTTACTGCTCCGGATTATCACATTGGTTTTCGGATTAAATGTAAAGTGAGTAAGAGAGATATAGGTTCGTGACCTATTATATATATGAAGGATGTCTTTCCCGGCAGCTAGAAACCAGCGTCCTGGAGCTTCTCTCACCATTCTGCTAACGGATCGATCCTGAATACTTCCGACATTTCATCCAGCAATGGCTGAAGGTGTTCGGTGTGTTTTCCCTGGCGTCCACCGGCTATAGGAGAGACGGATTGCCACGAAGGTAATTGCAAGCTTGTTTGTTGTATAATTTTTTCTACCTGCAGCTTCCATTGTTCACACAAAGCTTGTTCTCCGGCAAATATACCGGTATTGATCAGCTCGACTTCATGTGGTGATGTTTCAAATATACCCAATGCGTAGGGGAGGGCTATATCCAGCGAATGTTGCAGGCGTGTTATACTTTCTTCTGTAGCGGTGCCTAATTTTTTAATCCATGTATTGGCGTGCAGGGTGTGGTAACGTAACTCTCCTTTTATTTTAAGTGCAAGCTCTGCCAGTGGTTGAAATGCAGAGCGACTCAGCATGTCGAAACGAATTGCTTCGGCCGTATCAAAAAGGAAATGACGAATAAGACTGAAGTCGTATTCACCATTGGGCAACTCTACAAAGATGGTGTTATGAAACTGGCTTGCGTTGCGGGTAAACGCTACAGTATCAGGAGCCTGTTCTCCCAGTTGATGGAGTATCTGGTATAGCGCATAGCTTTGCCCGATTTTGTCCTGCGCCATAGAAGAGAAGGCTATATCTTCTTCCAGCAAAGGGCCAAAGCCGGTCCACTCAGAATTACGGTGACCGAGTATAAGCTGGTCATCGGCTATTTTATAGAGAAGTTCTTTGATCGCTATATCGCTCATATAGTAAAGATATATAGTTATGAAGTGGAGCGTTCCAGGAATGATTTCAGTTTATCGCCACCTTTGTAATCAGATGCATCGCGGAATTTTTTCTCCGGTAATGTATTCCATAGGTCTTTTTCTTCGGGTGAAGTAAAGCGTATGTCGCTGGTGCGAATAGCCCAGATGTTGTATACAACTTTGTCGGTTGCAAATTTCTGTCGCGCTATAGCCATTGCTTCGGCTGGTGTTGCCGCTTCAACCGTTCCAGCATGAACGTGCTGTTTGCCGCGTTTCAACAGGTGGTATATTTCAAAGGAAGTTTTCGTTTTCTGCGAGGCGGGTATATCTTTAATCAAGGTATATACATTGGTGTCGCCTTCGGTAGTTGGCGATATATATACCTGACGCGTATCTACTACGTAAAGAGAAGTGCAGGTAAATCTGCGCGTAAAGGCTTCTTTGGCGAGTACATAAGCGAGTTCCAGGTCGGGTGCATGTACAGCTCCCTCATGCTGAAAAGGTTTTCCTTCCTTTGGCTGCACAAAAACTTCAAATGTACCAAACTGATCTAAGGCTGCCTTTGGCACAATTATACCGGCCTGCCCCACCGCCGGCAACCTGTTCACTCTGGGATCTAATGACTCCACTTGTATATAGCTTTAAATTATACCCTATAATCTTTCAATATTCGAATCTTCCAATCTTCTAATTTTTCAATCTTATATAATATTGCCACCTTTCAATCTCATAATTTCTCCATACTCCAATTTCCTGCTTTTAGAAAAACTTATTCCTTCGTATTATCGTTTCCCACTTTACCACCATGAAGTACCTTGACTTTCTTTTAGCGCTGGATACCCTTTACCGGTATTATCCGAAGTATCATTCGAACGAGTTGTTCGTGCTGGCGGATGATATCTGGAAGTGGATGAACAATGAGTTGCCGGAAGACAGCAGTACATTGATATATCTGAAAAGCTGTTATAACTCGCCTTCGGAAGCTATATCGGCAGTATGGAAAGAGATCGTTCTGATCACCGGCTCATTAGCTGCATTCCGAAGAAACTGATACATCGTTTATGCCAATGGTGTTACATACGCGGCTTTCGATGAACGCAACGCTTCACGCACCCACTTGCCTCGCTCTTCGGCAATTCTTCTCACTTCCAGTCTTTCTTTATTGCATGGTCCATCGCCATTAATTACTCTTTTAAATTCTTCCCAGTCAGGTTCGGTATACTCCCAGCGACCTGTCTCCATATTTTTCTTCAGGTTTGGATCAGGTATAGTAAAGCCGAGTTCCCATATCTTGGGTACATACATATCGAGAAACTGATTCCTTGTATCATCGTTAGTCGACATCTTTACCTTCCACTTCATTAGCACCGCGGTGTGTGTTGAGATTTTATCAGCGGGTCCGAAGAAGTGCATCATTGGAGTCCACCACCGGTTAATTGCTTCCTGAAACATTTGTCGTTGCTTGTCTGTGCCGGCGGCCAGGTATATAACACAGTGATGACCGTACTTGAGGTGAAAGGATTCTTCTGCGCAGATACGATCGAGTGCTCTGCAATACGGGCCATAACTTCCTTTTGCATTGGCGAGTTGATTAACGATAGCACCCGCATCAACAAGCCACGATATAAAGCAGGCATCAGCCCAGGTATAGGCCGGGTAGTTAAAGATGTTGGAGTATTTGGATTTACCGGTGATGAGATCATCGATCATCGTTTCGCGCGATTTACCGAGTGTCTCTGCCGCGCTATAAAGAAGCTGTGCATGACCGACTTCATCCTGCACTTTGGCCATGAGTGCGAGCTTACGTTTGAAGCCAGGCGCACGTGTGATCCATGTGCCTTCGGGTAATGCACCGATGATTTCACTGTGCGCATGCTGCTCGATCATACGGATGAGTTGCTTCCGGTATAGATCCGGCATCCAATCGGAAGGTTCTATTTTTTCACCGCGTTCAATGCGGGCTTCAAATGCTGCAAGCAACACAGGGTCTTCCGACTGCAAACTATCGGTCTTGACACCTTCGAATGTATTTCCTCCACCGTACATAGCTCTTAACCGTTATTCGTGAATGGTTAATCATTATCCGTTTAGCTGTTAACGAATAACTTCCCTCAGGCTATTTACGACTAAAAAATGTTAATACAAACGATTGTTAGCTTAAAATCAGGCGTTTTTCTTTAAACCGTTCACCAGCATGTCGGCCAATTGGAAACCGAGTTGGGAAGGGTCGATAGCGGAATCCGGATCGTACCACATCGGCATCCAGTTCAATGACGAGAAGAGCGTCATTACGGCAAGTTTCTTATCGATCGTATCTTTAAACTCACCTGTTCTTACACCTTGTTCAATGATGCTCTTGAAGCGATTTATATAGTTGATGCGCATCAGCAGGAAGTCGCGCAGATAAGGCTGGCTCAAGTGCCGGTGCTCGTTCATAAATACGGCAGATGCTGTAAGATCTTTTGCCATCACCTGAATGTGGCCGATAATTCCATTGCGAAGTTTTTCACTGGCCGATACATCTTTACTTTCAACTTCGGCAAGTGACTTTTGAAATTCAGCAGCCATATCAAAACAAAGGCTGCGAAGTATTTCTTCTTTTGATTTGATGTGCGAGTATAAACTGGCGGCTTCTATACCCAACAACTGGGCGAGGTCGCGCATCGAAGCAGCAGCATATCCTTTATCTTTAAAAAGCTCCGCTGCTTTTCTGATCACTTGTTCTTTCCTCGATAAATTTGAAATAGCTTCACTCATAGTTCGATGGACAATTACCTAAAGTTACTAAATATCAATTCACCTTAAAAGTAGTATTAGAAATGGTGCATCGAAAGAAGTTGCCGAAAAATTAGAAAGTTAATTTACAAGTTGAGTAACGAGTGTTAGTTATAACAATGCCCGAGCGACTTTAGTTTATAGCGCTCGGGCATTGAGTAAAAATCAGAGGTGAAAATGTAGTGACTAAAAAATCACACCAAAGCTGAAGGCATTAAGTTTAGGTCCTTTACCTGCTTCAAACAATTCGTTGATATCATAGTTGAAGAAAAGATCAGTAGAGCGATAGCCTATCTGCAAGCGCGCGCCATATCGAAAATTGTTCAGATAAAAACTGTCGCGATTCTTTTCCTTCTCACGATCGCCATCATCTTTATATACCATCTTTGAATGACTGCCTACGCGATAACCTATATAGGGACCTATACCGATGCGAAATGAATCTCCATCGCCTTCCCACATTCTGGCTTTGCGACTGTTATCGCCAAAGTCGATTATCGGTATAAGTGATGCGGTTATATAGGATGCTGTAAGTTTACTCTTGATATAGTGGTAATCGCGTGTGTCTTGTATAAACTGTATACCATTATCATCTTTCTGAATGAATGTATTATCGTTTTCAAATTTGAAATTATACCAGCTCATACCAAGGCCCCATTCGAGGAAGAAATTTTTGCCTAGCCTTGACCGTTGTATAGATGACAAGCCAACATACCACGATCCCCACGGCCGCACAGAATAATTGGCATTGCTGGACGGAAACTTTCCATTCTCCAGGTAATTGTTTGTGCCGAGATCGAAGTTGAATGATTGCCAGGTGCGGCCCCAACGTCTGCTGGGTGTAATGTCTACATTCCAGTCGCGACCATTATCATCACCCCCGATATGATTTTTGTCATCTCCTTCGCGTGTCCAGTATACTTCTTCGCTATCACCTTGTTTGCGTGTAGTGTCGCGTTGTGCGAGCGCTGTAGTATCGTTGTTCTCCAGCTTGGTAATAATGTTCTTAAACAGATCATTATAGTTATAGTTCTTCAATACCTCCAGGTCTTTACGATCTCCTATCGTGAAGATCACCCGGCTGGTTTTACCTAACTCAACTATTACGGTGTCGCGCTTTTGTTGTGCCTGCACGGTAATGGCCAGTAGGGATATCGTTGCAATCAGAAATGTTTTTCTCATACTTCATTACTTGTTTTGTCCACGTTTTTCATTTTTAAAATTCAGCGCCAGAATTTCATTTTTCTTCTGCCGCAGTTCGCCAAAAGGATCCTGGTTGTTTTTCAGATCCTGTGCTTTCTGCAACAGCTTCTTAAACGTAGATGGCTTATCATCTTCATCGGTTGCTTCGTCTGAAACATTTTTATTTAAATAGTTATCTGTTTCGGCAGCAGTAATTACGATGGTGATGCTTTTTTGCTGTGAAGTATATACGGGTTCGTTCTGCGCTATAGCAGGTTCTGTTGTTGCTATAACAGGTTGTGTAGTGCTTTCGGTTTTCTCGTATGGTGCAGGTATAGCTTCCGCCAATTTCTGTTTAGGTTCTTCTGCTATACTCTTGGGTATATACTTTTCAGACGTTGTCTGCGAGTGTACCTGTGCTGATGATTTAGCCGTATATATAGGGGGCTTTACCTGTTCTGTTTTCTCAGCAGCAGGGTCATTGTTCGGTATAGACGGTATCTGTTCTGTTAATGCTGGTTTGTGATCCGGTTTAGCGTGTGGTGTTTCTGCTACAGGTTGTGTTGTTGGTGTAGTGCGATTTCCTCCTGCAGATAACCAAAGTATATATCCTGCTACCATCAGTACGAGCAATGATGCAGCAACTTTCCACCAGAGGCCTTTATTATCTTTCTTGTCAAGTCCAGCCTCTATCCTGTCCCACGCACTGGCAGGAGCAGGTCTGGAAAAACTTTCCAGTCTTTCGCGAAATAATTTGTCAGGTTGCTGATTCATCGTTCATGATTTTTTGATTCGACATCCAATCGTGCTCCACTAATTTCTTCTGCAGGTAAACACGCGCGCGACTCAACTGCGACTTAGATGTGTTTTCACTGATGCCTAATTGTTCTGCTATTTCTTTATGCGAGTAGCCATCGATGGCATACATGTTAAAGACAATTCTATAACCGGCCGGTAACTCCTGTATCAGGTTGAGAAGGTCTTCTGTTTCGAGGTGATCGCTGAGGTTATCGTAGTCCGGTTCGCGATCGGCTTGTTCCAGGTCGGTCTCCAGGTACATCGACCGGTTTCTGCGAAGGTGTGTCAAGGCTTCATTTACGATGATCCTACGGATCCATCCTTCAAAGCTTCCTTCATTTTTAAATTGTTCAATCTTGTCGAACACCTTCATGAAAGCTGTAACGAGAATGTCTTCAGCTTCCATAGAATCTTTGACATACCGGTAGCATAGTCCATACATTTTGGACGAATAGGTGTCGTACAGGCGTTTCTGAGCGTTTCGATCGCGCTTCAGACATCCCTGGATCAACTCATGTTCTTTTGCCCGGTAAATTTTTAATTCCATTTAATGGTTCTGGCTCCAAGATGCTTATACGTTGCCAGAGGTTGCATGGGCGAATGCAGATTTTTTTAAATGCTGTTAGAAGGCTGAGAATTAAGCGGAAAGTGTAAAGTTGAAAGCCCTAGCTCACCCCCACGATTAACTTGTAACAGTTAATGAATAACAAAAACTGAATATCGTGTAACGAATGATGGTTAACGATTAACTGAAATTGAATATCGAACAGGGAACATCGATTAGCGAATGATGAAGTAAAGGGGAGATACAGCTAATTCAATATGCGGCCTGGTAATCTACGGTGATGGTGATCCAGGAATATTTCCGGGGTTTGACGGATACGCAGTTGATGCAGCCGTTGCCATCGTAGAGGTTGGCGAAGAGGCCCTGATCTTCTTTTACAAAGACGGAATATTTTCCTTCCGGGAGTTTTACTTTGAAGGAGCCATCTTTATCGCTGATAACTTTTGCTACAAGAGTTGTTGAGATATTGGAGAAGAAGCCGTTCTGCTGGGTGGCATCCTGTAATCTGGTAGCATTGTAGATATAGATTTCGCGCACAATTCCTTGTTGTGGCGTTTTTACTTGCTGATCCGGACCAGGCATTTGATTTCCACTTACCCAAAATACCTGACCGCGAACGCCTTGCTTCTGGGCCTGTGCACTAAAGAGTAAACTTACCAGTGTGGTGAGCAGGAGAAGTTTTCTCATATCCTAATTTACAAAATTCTAAGATCGTTATCCACGGTTAGCGTTGCTGCCAAACAGTAAGTAATGTTACTATAAATCAGGAATACGAACAGCTCTGCTTTAAAAGAATTAGATAATCAGGCACATTAGATAGACCAATATCATTAATAAAAAGATGATCATGGAGTTAAAGGGGATTAAGGTTCTACAAGATCTATACTATATGGAAGACGAATGGTTAAACAGTTTCTTTTGCAAGAGCATGTTTCCGATATACAAAAGCGGTATAGCCAGGATAAAATCGGTGGTTAGTGCTATCCACATAATTTTGGGTATACGTCCGGCCGGAAATAGCACTGCACCCATGCACAACATAACCGCTACCCAAAGAGGTACGGATTTCTTGCGCAGATAGTTTATACTCAGCACGAGTAAACTTAACGGAAACAGCGGCCCGGGCCAGAACAAAACGAAATTGAATGCCAGCGGATAGGCAGAAAATGCCTGACGCTTTTGCTCACCTGATATACTGAAGATCTCACGGTAATAGGCTTCAAAGCCAAAGTTATTTCCTCCTATACATCCGTAGATGGCAATCATTAATCCTAGTAATGCATATACGGGCATTTCGTCACGGAGCAAACTGAATAATCCGATAAAAGCCGGTATCCAGAATATAGTGGCGAGTATAATGCAGGTGCCGCCTATAATACCGGCTTCGCCCTGCTGCCAGAAAAGTGTGCCGACAATAGTGATAGCCGGTGCGATCAGCAGCGACATTCCCCATAGCTTGCGTTCCAATGCCTGGTAGCGAAGTGGATGCGAATTGGATGACAGGATCATATCGGTTGTGTTTGAAGTTGCCGGTATAGATCGAACACAGGGAAATACCATCTATAGTATAGGGGAAGCGTGGAAACTTCCCCTATATATTCAATATCAATGATCGCGCTTGGTAACATTCGGATGGCCGCGATAATCGATATCGCTGGCTATTCCTTCTTCCATTTCGAGGTGTTCGGTAACATTTACCTTGGCTGAAGATGCCCCGTTCACTTCTACAACTGCATCGCGCACTTCAAAACTATAGGCGCGCAGAGTGGATGCTCCCTGTATAGTAGCTTCCAGTGTGTTGGCTTTTCCTTCCAGCGACACCTGAGACGCACCACTCAGATGCAAGGTTACAGCTTCGGCATCGGCTTCGCCCTTTACATCTACGGCTCCTACTACATCTATATCCAGTTCGTTAGATTTAAATTCTTTGAAGCTGATCTTGCCCGCACCTTTCGCTTTTAACTTTTCAAGCTGTGGCATGGTAATGTTGATCTTCATTTGATCGATGTCGAGGAGATCTTTTCCCCAATGAACACCGCGCTCATCGTTATAGTCGATCACCAATGTATTGCCTTCGCGCTCAATCTTATACTTCTCCTTTTCGCTTTCAGGTCCAGTCAGTTCCACCAAGTATTCATCACCTTGTGTAATGCGTACATCGAACAAGCCGCTTACTTCTACTTCGCTGAAATCAGATAAACTATATTGATTGCTCGTTTCTTCTTTTGTTTCCGGATCACCTTCTGCTACCGGACACGTAAGACAATCCAGGCCTTTCGGAGTCATGCGCCAGGTTTCTCCATCCAGGTAATCGCCATCCACGTATTGTGTAATGAAGCGGCTAACATCTTCTGTCATCGTAAACGGAAAATCGTACGGTATATATAGTGTCATCTGCAAGCGCTGTGCACGGAATATAGCGTCTTTCTTAAAGAGTATATTTGAGTCGAAAGTGAATACTGAATCCTGAACATTTACGCTATAGTCTACCATCTGTGCATTCTCAATGGCTTTTTGGCGTGTGCTGCCCTGGGCCTGAAATTCCTGCACCAGTTTAAAATCCTTGCCATCATATCCTTTCAGCGCGAGTGAAGTTTCACGGTAATTATCCATGCCTACTTCGTGTAATTGGAGCGCAGCTTTTTTGCCGGTTACGTGATAGGTGTTCTCTAATTTATAGGTGCCATTTTCTTTAAAGGTATATACGATCTGTGGTATACCGATGCTCAGCATAACAACGCTGACAAAGAACAGCACAAACATCGTCCACCCGGCTGCAGCACTGAATACAATTCGTTTGGAGATAATAGATATACCCAACAGTAAAATCATCAGACTTGGTACGAGGCACGCTATAAATCCGGCTATAGCGATCCAACCCGGAAAGGCACGTGTAATGACATCAACCGGCATACTGAAGTTCTCGCCTTCAATCATCCACGGCATCGAGAAGGCTGTTCCGGAAAATATACCGAATGCTATACCTCCTGATAAGAGTACGGTAAAGGCCAGGGTAATGCCCAGGAATACTACGAATATACCAATGATAACACGTATCGCTTCTACCAGCGGACCAATCACTTTGGCAAGGCCGGAGAGGACCATGGCGATTAACCGAAAGGGAAACAATAATATTTTGGTAGCCGGACTTTCCTCTTTGCCAGTATCAACATTTAGATTTTTTTTTATGGTTGATTCAATGTTCGAGAGCGTTACCGGCTCCCCCTGCATTTGCATGCGATCGGTTAATGTTCTGGCTTCCGGCAGTGCTATCCATAAAACTATATATAGCAGTAAACCAAGGCCACCAACAATGGTAAAGACCACGAACAGTAAACGAATTATTACTACATCTATACCGAAGTATGAGGCTACGCCACCGGCTACACCTCCGAGCACCTTACGCTCCGGGTCGCGAAACATCTTTTTGTCCACAGCAGGCTCATCCAGGGTATACGAACCGGGTACTACGATCCACATCACCAGATATACCACAATGGTTACACCATAAGCAAAAGCCAGCACAGCGAAGAGCAGGCGTATCCACAGCGGATCTATGCTAAAGTAATTTCCGAGACCGGCACATACACCACCCAGTATTTTTCGCTGCTGGTCGCGCATAAGCTGGCGTGAGGGAGTAAAGGTCTTGCCACTCGTGCCGGACGATGAGGTATAGGTATCTTCTGTTTGAGTACTTGAATGGGCGTCTGGCCTGGGCGTTGTACCGTTAAAGGCAGGTTCTTCTACAGCTTTAAAATCGCTTACGCTACCCATGGTGGTGATAAGCGTGTGAACATCTTCTGCAGTGATCACCTGTTTGCCTTCATTCAATTTAGATAAAAAGATTTCGGCAATGCGGCTCTCAATGTCAGCCATGATCTCGCTGCTGTCTTCGAAGGAAGAGAAATATTTGTTGATCGAATCGAGATACTTACGCAGGCTGTCATACCCATCTTCTTCAATGTGAAAGATGATGCCGCTAATGTTGATGCTGATATTCTTTTTCATATAGTCGATAGACGTGAGGAGTTAAAACAAATTAGCTGTTAGACTTAGTCGTGATGGTTTGGGTGGAATGTACAAGTTCATCCCACGTCTCGGTGAGTTTGCTCAAAAATTTACTTCCGCGGTCTGTGAGCTTATAATATTTTCGGGGCGGCCCCGACTTTGATTCGATCCATTTATATTCGAGAAGCCCGGCATTTTTCAGTCGGGTAAGAAGAGGATAGAGCGTACCCTCCACCACAATAATCTTGGCAGCTGTAAGTTCGTCCAGCATATCAGAAGCGTAAACTTCGCCCCGCGAAATAATGTGGAGGATGCAATATTCCAAAATGCCCTTTCTCATCTGTACTTGCGCGTTTTCTAGGTTCATACATCCCAGTTTATAAGTTCAATATAGTTCCTTATACGGATAAGTACTATGTATGGCCAAGTACTTTACTAAAATTTTTTACTTTTCTTATAGAATCTTGATTTTTAGGTATTTACTTCAAACCGGAGGTTCGTATGTAACTTTGGTAGGGCAGAGGATTAAGATTTAGGAGCTGATAAAATCAAAAAAGTTTTAATGAATCGTTTTTTAACAGCGTGGCTGATTTTCACGGCAGTTCTCCAGGGGAGGGCACAAGTTGGCAATGAATGGATCGAATACAACCAGCCTTACTTTAAGATTCCAACAGCACAAAACGGTATTTACCGGTTAGATTACAACACGCTGCAGACAGCAGGATTCCCGGTAGGTTCTGTCGATCCGAAGAAGATCCGGGTATTTCATCGCGGAACCGAACAAGCTATATATATAGAGGGTGAAGGCGATGGACAATTCGACACCTCTGACTTTATTGAATTTTACGGAACGCGAAACGATGGTACACTCGATGCCGATCTATACCGGCCATCGTCTCTGCAACCACACAAGTACTATAATTTATATACCGATACGACCAGCTACTTCTTAACAATCAGTTCGCTCTCCGGAAAGCGTATGGTATCTTTTTCGGAAGCCAATGGAGGAATGAGTGCTGATGCCTATCACTTTGATGAGAAACTGCTGGTATTTACCAGTCAGTATTCGAGTGGTACTGATTACACGATTGAAGTACAAAATAGTTATTTTGATCAGGGAGAGGGATGGACAGGCAACCAGATCGTGCAGACCCAATTCATCGACTATACATTTACGGATGTAACCAATACAGTGACTACGGCACCTGTTCCTCAACTGGAAATGGTAATGGTGGGGCGAGGCCCGATGGACCACGTGGCTGAAATATATGTAGGTGCAGGGCAACGATTGTTGACCACAGTCAATTTCAGTAGTTATGATTTCTATACGCTTTCGCAAAGTTTACTTTGGACCGATATAGCAGCAGATGGTACGCTTACGGTAAGAGTAAAAGTAATTGGATCGGGAGGGTCAGACAGATTGAGTGTATCGGCCATGAAGCTTCGCTATGCGCAGCAGGTAAATGCAGCATCACGAACAGAGAAAGTTTTTAATCTGCAGCCTAATGCGAGCGACAAATCCTATATAGAGATACAAAATCCTTCTGCAGGTCTGCGCTTGTTTGATATAACAGATAAGGCCAATATAGTAAAGATCGGCACTACAGCCTCGTCAACACTCAACGCAGTGGTTCCTTCTACCAGTACTTCGCGAACGATCTATGCAACAGCAACAACTTTATCGCCTGCTAAAATTGTTCCGGTAACATTCCGGTCTATCAATCCTGCATCGCACAACTATATCATAATCAGTCACCCGATGTTGCGCGCGCCAGCCTCGGGCTATAGCGATCCGGTAAAAGCGTACGCTGCGTATAGGGCCTCCGATGCAGGAGGAAACTTTGATACCCTGGTAGTGAACATCGGCCTGTTATACGATGAGTTCAACTATGGTGAAAGTTCGCCACGCGCTATATTTAACTTTATGAAATTTATGGTAGCAACGCATTTGCCTCGCTATCTTTTCTTAATCGGTAAAGGGTTGGATTTAAACTACCAGTATTACCGTAATCCTAATTCATTCACTACCTACAAAGATCTTGTTCCTTCCGGTGGTTATCCCGGATCGGATGCTTTATATACCGCAGGGCTTGCCGGAACAACCGATGATCCTGCCGTGCCCACGGGAAGGATCACGGCCATGAAGCCCGATGATGTAGCAGCGTACCTTAATAAAGTAATAGAAACAGAGGCCCGGCCGCACGATGACCTGCGCAGAAAAAATATACTTCACCTGAGCGGTGGTATAGAAGAAGGTGAGCCTGAATTATTCCGCTCGTACCTGGAAGAATATGCCACCATCGCGAAAGGTTATTATCTCGGTGGCAAAGTATCGGCTATAGCCAAGCACTCAACCGATATTGAACTGATCAATATATCCGAAGAAGTAAATAAAGGTTTAGGGCTTGTTACATTCTTTGGTCACGCTTCGCCCAGCACACTCGACTTTGATGTAGGTTTTGTTACAGACCCTGTGATGGGGTATAACAATGCGGGTAAATATCCGATGCTGCTTATGAATGGATGTAACACCGGATCATTTTTTCTTCCCTTTACTCTTTTTGGTGAAGACTGGGTAATGGCTCCCAACAAAGGTGCTACCGGTTTTATAGCACATAGTGCGTATGGGCTTGTATCAAGCTTGCGACTATATTCTGATTTCTTTTATAAAGTTGGCCTGGGTGACTCCACCTATATTCATAAAGGTATAGGAGATATTCATCGTGAGACTGCCCGCAGACACATTGCTCTCACGGGTTCTTCGCCTATAAGCACAACGCAAGTGCAGCAGATGATCCTGCTGGGCGATCCGGCTGTGCCATTGTTTGGCGTAAGTAAACCTGATCTGGAGATCAACAACAATAATGTTTACCTGGAATCTTTTGATGGTGGACAGATAACAGCACTTACCGATTCGTTTGCATTGCGCATCATTGTGCGAAACTTTGGTCGCGCGCAGCAAGACACAATGCGTGTTGAAGTAAAGCGTTATCTGAATGATAACTCGGTAATTGTTTATGATTCGCTATATCCTTCAACGCTATATAGCGATACGTTGACTTTTATTGTGCGCAAAGGCAGAGAGAACGGCTCGGGTAATAACCGTTTTGAAATTACAGTTGATCCGGACAGTGTTATCAGCGAACTCAGAAAAGATAATAACTCTGCTTCGTATGAACTGCCGATTGCCTTGAATGGAACGATGAATCTATACCCTACGGATTTCTCAATTGTTCATAACAAAGATCTTACACTTTCTTTCCAAACCACAGATTTACTCTCGGGCGAACGGGATTTTCTGGTGGAGGTAGATACGGTAAATACATTTGATAGTCAGTATAAGAAAACCTTTACAGTAAAAGGTACGGTGCTGGCCCGACAGGGTATATCTGTACTTCAGGCCGATACATTGGCGTATTTCTGGCGAACAAAACTGGCACAACCAAAAGCTGGTGAGAGCGACTTATGGACGGAGAGTTCTTTTACCTATATCGACAACGGACCGGAAGGATGGGCGCAGGTACATTTTCAGCAATACATGACTAACGCAACGGTTGGGCTGGTGACGGATGCCACGGCAAGAAAATTAAATTTCCAGGAAACCGTCACTTCAATTGATGTAAAGACGTATGGATCAAATCACCCTGCAAGTTACCTGGATGTGAGTATCAAGATTGGGGGCGCAGAGTATAATTTATATCGCCAGGGATTTGTGTGTCGCGATAATACGATTAACATGATTGCGTTCGATCGCAAATCAACGGTGCCCTATATAGGTGTTCCGTTCAAGTGGTATAATCGGGCAGGTCGTGCGTGCGGCCGTGAACCGTGGGTGATCAACAGCTTTTACTTTACTGAACTGGTCACCGGCAATGGCGATGATATAATAGCGTATGTAGATAACATTGCCGCGGGTGATACCGTAGTGCTCTATAACATTGGCGATGCTTACTTTCAATACTGGCCGGCCGCTGCCAAGTCCAAGCTCGGAGAGCTCGGTATATCCGTAGCGCAGATTAATGCGTTGGCTCCGGGTGAACCGTTTGTTTTTTTCGGAAGAAAGGGTTCGGCACCAGGCACTGCACAGATATATAAAGTAACGGGTACTCCGGTTGACCAGCAGGAGCTGGATGTGAGCCGAACGATTACCGGCAGATATACTTCCGGAACGATGACTTCTAAACTGATAGGCCCTGCACAGGAGTGGAAGAATTTTATAGCCCATGCAAAAGATGTAGAAGCAAACGATGTTGTCAGCTATGATATAGTGGGAGTAAAGATGAATGGCGAAGAAGTTGCCTTGTATCAGGGTATTGCAGAAGATCAGAATCTGTCGGCTATATCGGTAAGCGATTATCCATACCTGAAGGTAGTATATAAAGCAGAAGATGATTTGTCGCTTACAGCGGCACAGCTCAGAAACTGGCTGGTAGTATATACTCCCGTTCCGGAAGGTTTGCTGATCTATAAAGGAACGGCCACACAGGTTGCACTCACCGAAGGAGATATATGGAAAGGTAATTATGGATTCATCAACATCAGTGATAAAACTTTTGCTGACTCGCTCGCTGTTCGGTATGAATTATTCAACGAGAGCAGTCGTACATCACAATCCGAAACACTCAAGATAAAACAGCCTGCACCAGGCGATACAACTGCGTTTGATATAAGCTTTGATACCTCCGGCAAAACAGGGCTGAACGATGTAACGGTATTTGTAAATCCGCATATAGCACCCGAGCAATACTACGATAACAACGTAATGGTATTCTCCAATTACCTGAATGTTTCATTGGATCAGTTTGCTCCGGTACTCGATGTTACCATTGACGACCGACATGTAGCGAATGGTGATTTTGTTTCTGCCAACCCCTATATATTAGTTCGTGTATGGGACGAAAACAGGAAACTATACAAACAGGATTTGCAAGGCATGCGATTGTTTTTGACGTACCCTTGTGCAGATGAAACTTGTACGCCAACTGAAATTGATTTATCAGGTGAGACAGTTACATGGTATGCCGGAAGCGATACATCGGATTTTCGTTTGGAGTTCAAACCGAAAGATTTACCTGCCGGCAAGTATACATTGCGTGTAGAGGCTGCTGATGCACGTAACAATACCAGCGGTACCGATCCCTACCTGGTTGATTTTGTTGTGAGCAGCGAAACTTCCGTAAGTGTATCTGAACCGTACCCGAATCCTTCCGTATCCGATTTTTATTTCCGTGTTACACTGGCAGGTGAATATTTACCCGAGAATTTCAAACTTCAATTGGTAGATGTAAACGGAAAGCTTCTGCATGCTTACTCACAAGATGATGTAGACAGCTTTCACATCGGTATAAACTATCTCAAGTGGAATGGCACTGACCTGGGCGGTAATGTGATGCCGAGTGGCGTATATATCTACAAACTTCAGTTCGTAGTAAATGGAACCCAGGTAACACGCGAAGGCAAGCTGGTGTTACTTCGATAGGTATATACTATAATGATATTGTGAGGAAGGTAGAAAGACTGGATTTGTTCGATATACTATATTTATTCATCCGACACCATCTGAAACATGGGGCGTTTTTCGAGGGATGAATGTGTATCAATGTCTTTAATATCAGCTCTGTATTTTTCAAGGAAGCGATTGTACGTGGCTACAATCGCATCGTATTCTTCTCGATAATTATTTACGCGCTGATCCGCCAACTGAATTTCGTCTGCCAGTTTCTGAAGCGTTGTATTGTAATTGAATTGTGGCTGAGATTCTGCCAATGAAAGTAATTCTGTTACAAGCGAGTTGGAAGCGAAATCATATTCTTCAACTACATCGGTATTGGCCATCGTCTTTTGCGTATAGCGCAGGCGTACTAATTGGTCGAGGCGTTGCTCGTAAGCAGCAAATTCTTCGCTTCGCTCGGGAGACGACACCATCAATTCATGCAGCAGGTTGTGCATGGACTTTATCTTCTGATTATCGTCATAGATCATGATATTCCAGGATTGGAGCATACTGTCTTGCAGTGCCAGGTAATAATCTGTAAGGGAATCGATTCGTGTGAACGTAGTTGTCTGATCTGTGACTACTTTTTTATTATCGCAGTTCCAGCAGATAAAAGCACAACTGGTAATGATAATACCAGATAACAAGGTTCTCATACTTTATAAAAAGGGCTCCAAATGTCAAATACGGTGCAAAGAAATAAAATGTTCTCCTGGTTTTCAGCTATTTATGAGTGAAGTATGTTTTCGGATTGAATTTAATGATTCACTTTCAAATGCAAAAAATCAGGTTTACCAGAAACTCGAGAGCCGCGGTATAGCGGCTAATGTATAGGTTTAAATTGCTCAAAAGCTTCGCTACAGGTGTTGCAATAATGAATGGAGCGGCAAAGGGTGGGGCCAAAAATATTCTTCAATTCAGTATCTGTGCTGTTGCAGCGCGGGCAGGCAACGTGCTCCAGCAAATCTATATCCGGAAATATAGCGGGCTGCGGAGGAGCCAGACCAAACTGTTTTAAGGCCTGTCGTCCCTTTTCCGAGATATTGTCAGATGTCCAGTGTTGATGGAAGTTTACGGTTGTTGTTACAGAAGAAACGCCTTTCGAGGTCAGGGTGCTCTTTATTTCCTGTTGCATAAGGTCTAATGCCGGGCAGCCAACAAAGGTTGGTGTCATTTCAATCGCTACAGAATCGTTGTCAATAACTACAGCAGTTATCACTCCCAGATCTACCAGCGATAGTACCGGTATTTCGGGGTCTTTAACTTCTTCAAGCCATTGGTAAATCTGATCGGAAGTAAATGCCATATACACCTAAAGCTACGAATAGATAACATCAAATGAACCTGGAATGATCTGGTTCAGGTGATGTTTCAAGTGCTTCAGGTAATCAATTGCCAGCCATTCGAGGGAATGGAGTTCGGGTGCGTCCTTTCCGGTATCGCAGGTAAATGTATACCTCTCTTCCGGCATGGAAAGCAGTATGGCACAAATACGTTCGTTTATCAATTTCCACAACAGGATAATGTCTTCCTTTTTAGCAGACTGATATTGATTGGCGTCTACCCAAAAATTCTGATCGTAACGGATTTTAGGAGGAACTGATTCGTATTGTCCTGTAATAAATCTTCGCAGATTGTTTTGAGCAGAATCAATCAAATGCCCCACAATTTCCTTTCCACTCCATTTGTGCGGCAGTGGTTTAACAGAAAAATCATAATCAGAAATATGATTGATCTTCTCTGCGAAGAGTGTTACAATTTGTTGAAGTTCCAGCGCTACTGTTTTCAAAGATAGATGGCCCTGTTGCGCAGGTTGGTCTGTAATGAACGATACTATTTTTTCTCAGTGGTCTTTTCGAGATTGAAAAGTTCATGCAGCATCTCGGTTAAAGATTCTGCATCACCGCGTTTACAAGCTGCCTTCAGTTGAAGTACTGGGTATTTGAGAATTTTCTGCATCAGTGAGCGGCTCATCTCTTCCAGTTTCTCGGCTTCTTCCGGTTTGGAATTTTTCAGG
The DNA here is from genome assembly GCF_036568665.1 of Ohtaekwangia sp. Lineage (GTDB taxonomy): Bacteria > Bacteroidota > Bacteroidia > Cytophagales > Cyclobacteriaceae > Ohtaekwangia. The sequence continues at coordinate 19,168 of NZ_DATCSD010000411.1, forward strand.
AAACGGGCAAGCTCCTCTTGACGAATCTTCTCTAACGTGTTCTTTAATTTCTGAATGGTAGGCGATACAACCATCTCTTTCGACCAGTCTTCAAATTCAGCAATAGTTTCTTTGATGATGGCCTGTATGTGCGGAATGGAAGCTTTTCGTTTTTCAACAGCTTCATTTGTTTTTTCCTGGATGTCGTCCAGGTTGTAAACAATGGCTCCTGGTATTTCTTCGATAGATGCTTCAATGCTTCTTGGCATGGAAAGATCGATGAAGAATTTATGTGATAGGAATGAAATGTCTTTTAAAAGTTCTCGGCTTATCAGCGGTTCATTACCGGAAACAGAACTGATTACTACATCGGCTTTTCTGATCTCGTCATGCAGTTGCTCAATTCCTCCGAATTTGAATCCACATTTCTGTGCGAGCTTTTCAGCTTTGTCGAGTGTACGGTTCAGAATAGTAACATGCTGGAATCGCGTGTTCACCAGGTTCAGGCAAACATCCTGACCAATCTCGCCAACACCTACTACTAATACTTTTGGTTCGCGCACTCCGGCTGTCAGATCATCCGCCAGTTCTTTGGCAGCATACGAAATGGATGCAGCTCCATCGCGGAAAGAAGTTTCCTGAACAACGCGTTTATTCACAAAGAAAATGGTGTGCATGAGGCGGTGCAGGAATGGACCAGCCATATTTTCATCGGCACTCCACTGGTATGCATTTTTTACCTGGCCGGAAATCTGCAGATCGCCAATCACCTGGGCATCCAGACCAATGGCTACTTCAAAAAGATGATTAACAGCTTCCAATCCCAAAAGGGTAGTAAAGTGCTGCTCAAAACCTGCGTCAATATTTTTGACAAGCGAAAGTCCTTTGAAAATCTCGTTGGAAAAATCCTTTTCTGCTACATAATAAATCTCCGTTCTGTTACAGGTAGAAACCACCAGAACATCTGTAGCAGCTGTATAATCACGAATAAAATTCAGCAATTGCTTAACAGCCGATTCAGTAAGAGATACCTGCTCCCGTACGGCTACCGGAGCAGTTTTATAGGTCAGAACGAGTGCTTTTAAATTCTGTGTCATTTTCGAGCTACAAAGGTAAAGCCTGAACGAAAATCAATCATGACAAATGTCAACTGATCTATAATTTAGAATCAGTATAAATAGTTCAAGCTAAAATCGCTTCCACCTTGTACGGAAGAAGTGATTTTAAGTTGAGGGCGCATTATTCTAATTTTTTATTTTCCAACGATATCAGACTGCATCGGACCAAGAATAGCGAGCAAGTCATTCTTCTCTTTTTCGGGTACGTTAAACTTATCAAGTGCGGCCACCAAGTCGCCAACCAGTGCATTGAATTCATCTTGCGTAATATTCATGCCGGTGTGAGCCGCGAGCATTGTTTTGCCTTTGTATTGACATGGCCCGCCAGCGCCTGCACAGATCTGATCGATCAGGTTGTTGCGCAGTAACTGAAGTCGTGAAGAATTAGCAACCGTTGCTTCGAAGCGCGCATTAATCTTGCTATCGGCAGCAACGTTTGCCAAAAACTGATCGGTTACGGCCGCTATGGCATCTATACCACCCAGGCGAGTATATAATGTTGCACTGGTGGTATCATCGTTATTATCGCTGCAGCTAATAATGAAGACAATAGATAACATGATGAGTGTTGCTGAAAAAAATCGAAAGGTTTTTGTTTTCATATAGTATAAAATTTAAGTGATATGTTTTTTATCGGGTACGCAGATCCAACTGCGTAATGAGTTGATGAAAAGAAGCACTCACCTGGTGAACAGGACACCCGCCAGTGGAGGCTAATTCTTTTTTCTGTATAGATATATACTCTGATAGAAGTACACTCAACGCATCTTCCGTTACTTCACCGGGATGGTATATAACAGATGCCGTAGTTCCTTCCGGATTAATAGTAAAAGCAGTAACACCAGTTACAGAATTTATTTTTCTTTCCAGGTTATCACGAATATGCTGATCGAAATTTCCGGTGAGCGAGTACGAGACTAAGTTTACGGGCTTTAGTTTTTCAGTTATTGTTAGCTGCCGAAGATTGGCGTATGCAAACAAGGCTATAAATGCCACGACAAGCATGGCCGATATAAATCGCATGGCTTTCATAAGAAGTTTTTTTAGTGCTGAGCTTTATCCAGCCTAAGTCTGGTACCTTCGACTTAAACCGTTTGCCTGTATCTACGCAGTGATGTGATTCTTTGGATCTCGGAAAAAAATGCGTAATTGAAAAAATCTTTACCGTTATTCTGAATTTGTTGTTTGTATGATAAAACGTTGGTTGAAAAACTTCTTTGGATTTTCGCGTTCGCAGATCAATGCCTTTCTCGTGTTGTTGCCTTTAATGGCTATCATCATTTTCTCCGAGCCGCTATATCATTGGTGGAAAGTTCGGTATAGTATACATCAACCGCTTCAGTATGTAAAGCTGGATAGTACAATTGTTGATTGGGAACAGCAGAAGCCAGTTGCAAGCAAGGTTTCCCATCCTAAGAACCCTGGCAAACTTTTTTACTTCGATCCCAATACTATTTCAGGTAAAACGTTTCTTTCTCTTGGATTCACCGATAGAATAACACAACGGATTGTACACTATCGTGAAAAAGGTGGAAAGTTCAGAATAAAGTCAGACTTGCTGAAAATGTATGGTATGGATACAGCGTTCTATAAAAAGCTGTTCCCCTATATACAGTTGCCCGAAGCAATAGCGAAGGAACATTTTACTGAAAATAAGGTAACGACAGAGCCGAAGAAAGCTCTTTCAAAATTTGATCTGAACATGGCTGATACTGCCCAATTGAAAAAAATCTTTGGTATAGGAGAGAAGCGTTCCCTGCGCATTGTTGCCTTTCGCGAGAAGTTAGGAGGCTTTGTAAATATGGAGCAGCTATTTGAAGTATATACTTTAGATTCTGCTGTGGTTGAAAAACTAAAGCAAGCTTCTTTTATACAGGAAGAATTTCATCCACAAAAAATCAACATTAATACTGCAAGCGAACAAGAGCTTTCCACTCATCCCTACCTACGGAAGTCTGTCGCCAAAGCTATAGTTGCCTATCGATTTCAGCATGGAAAAATCACCGATGTTGATGATCTTGGAAAGATACAGACCCTTGATGCCCGAACGATTCAGAAAATCACACCATATTTGAATTTTGAGTAAGAGTTAAATGTTTCGCATTGGAAAAAGATTTTCGCACATCTGATGTTCTTAATGTTTAACTTTTGGTGAAGCCCCGCACATGTCAGCCAATACAAAATATATTCTTCAAACTTACCTGCGCAGACTGACCAACCTTTCCGGTAACAGTCGCTCGTTGTTTTTGCTTCGTTTACCGGCAGAGCAACTGATGGATGTGCATGAGTTGAGCTTTCTGAACAATGAACGCTCTTTCGAGATCGTCAATGCATTGATAGCGGGCCGCAGCAAAAAACTTTGCCAGGTTTTAGACAGTCGCCTGGAAGCAAACAACGAAGCCAGTAAAAAACTGAAGAATCTGCAGCGGATCGATCACTTTATATATGAAGAGCGTGGCTCGAACGATCTGCATGTAGGCTGGCCTTTTATACAGGGTAAATTTTCAGATGGCACTCCGGTGCGTTGTCCGTTACTATATTTTCCGGTATCTATTGTGCAGACAGGGCAGCATTGGGTGCTCGAACCTCGCGAAGATGCCGGTATAACATTCAATAAATCTTTCTTACTAGCCTATTCCCTATATAACAAGGTAAAACTGGATGAAGGATTAGCAGACACTTCATTCGATGACTTTGATACCGATAGTACGGTCTTTCGCACGCAGCTATATCAACTGATCAAAGACAAGATCGAGCTCAACTTTAATCCTGATAATTTTCGCGATGAGTTAATTCCTTTCCAATCATTCAAGAAAGATGAGTTTGATAAAGCCCATAAGAACGGAGAGATCAAACTATATCCAGAAGCGGTGCTTGGTATTTTTCCGCAGGCAGGTTCTCAACTCGTGCCCGATTATCAATACCTGTTGGAGAATGATTCGATTGTTGACCTGGAGGATTTCTTCTCCGGTAAATCTAAAATTGCCGATACGAATCATGTGCGCATCAGCGAAGAGAAAATCTTTACTCCTTTTGTATTGGATGCACACCAGGAGAGCGCTATACGTGCTGTGAAGATTGGAAAGTCGGTGGTAGTGCAAGGGCCTCCCGGCACAGGTAAATCACAGTTGATCTGTAATCTGTTAGCTGATGCAATGGCCTCTGGTAAAAAAGCATTACTCGTTTGCCAGAAACGTGCAGCGCTGGATGTAGTATATGAGCGACTCAAAGAAATAGATCTCGGAGATTTTCTCGGGTTGATTCACGATTTTAGGAATGATCGCAAAGAGATCTTCTCCAAGATTGCACGACAGATTGAAAGTATAGAAACATTTAAAACCAGGAACCGCAGCGTAGATGTTATTCAAACTGAGCGCAGGTTCTTTCAGATGTCGCGAAGGATTGATGCCATCACTGAAGAACTGGAAGAATTTAAAAATGCTCTGTTCAGTGAGCAGGAGTGTGGCATAGCAGTAAAAGAACTATATCTCACATCTGATCCTCATGCGCCTTCTATCAATATAAAACAGGAGTATCATTTCTTTACATTTTTAGAACTGGACGATTTTGCGCGCACACTGAAAATGCATACCAATTATGCAGCGTGGTTTGAAGGCGAAGACTATATCTGGCGGGATCGCAGATCGTTTGCTTCATTTCAATATGCTGATGAAAAAGAAATAGAGAAGACAATACATGAAGTTGTTCAGCAACAAAAACAAATATCATCCGATATATACAGACTGATTAGTATTAATTTGAATCTGGAAGATGCAGAGTCATTTTTCTTCCGTGAGGATGATATACTGGGAATGATCAGTGTGTTGAAAGACGAGCAGACCTATCAATACTTTCAAACCATGATGCGCGAAAGTGATGATGAAACCAGTTTGCTATGGCTGGCCAACATGGAGCGTGTTATTCTTAATTGCTTTGGAGAGGAGGGGCCGGAAACTACTATACTGAGCGATCAGCTCGGGAAAGTACAGGAAGCCTTGCAGCAACGCGTGGATGCACGAAGCAATCTGATACGGATGGCGCGATGGGAATTTTTCTCGGAGAATAAATTTCTGGTGAAGCGTGTGCTGGTTGCCAACGGTCTTGCTTATAATAAGATCGGACTAAATGTACTGGAGCAACGCATCGATAGTCGCCTGAACCTGGAGCATCATCTTACAGCCTTGCGCAAAAAAGTTTGGTTACAGGAAGTGCCAGGTGACTATAATTCTGATAACCTGAAGAAGTGGTTCAAGCGCAAGAAGTTTGCTGTGCGCGCGAAACTTATTTTTAATTCACTTCGCGAAGTACATGAAGCGATCAACGTACAACATCTTACGCGAAAAGAGTTTATCGAGTTGATGCACCAGTTGATAAATACGGTTCGTGAAATACCCGTAAAGAAAGCATCGTGGTTAAATTATCTCTCGCCTTATCAATACAGGCACCTGGTTGTTGAGCCTTCTCTGGCAACAGAGTATATACGCGTTTTGAAGAAAGACTTTGATAATCTCTGTGCATACGATAAGCTCAGGAGTGAATTGAAGTCGTATGAAAAAGAAGTGATCGTAAAATTGAACGATCATCTGGGGGAGTGGGATGCTGCCAGAACAGAGGCTTTGTTTCAAAACAGTTTGCGCATTGCGTGGATCGATCACATCGAAACAAAATATCCGGTGCTGCGATCAGTTTCATCTATGCACATGGAAACACTTCAGGCAGAGTTACAACAAGCTGTAGCCGAAAAGCAAAAACTTAGCGAAGAGATTTTATTGGTACGTGCGCGCGAGCATGTATATGAGGGAATAGAGTATAACCGATTGAACAATCGTGTTACCTATCGTGACCTGCTACACCAGGTAACAAAAAAGAAAAAGATATGGCCGGTTAGAAAAGTGATTACGGAATTTCAGGAAGAGCTCTTCCGATTGATGCCGTGCTGGATGGCATCGCCAGAATCGGTGTCTGCTATATTTCCGATGACGGAGTTGTTTGATATAGTGATCTTCGATGAAGCTTCACAATGTTTTGCCGAACGCGGTATACCTTCTATGTATAGGGGAAAACAAGTGTTGGTAGCTGGTGATAACAAACAGCTTCGCCCGAATGAAATGTACCAGGTCCGTTGGGAAGATGATCAGGAAAGTCCTGAACTGGAAGTAGACTCTGTGCTGGAACTGGTAGAACGGTATGTATCTACAGTACATCTGCAAGGGCACTATAGAAGTCGTTCGCTGGAGTTGATCGATTTCTCGAATCGCCATTTCTATGAGGGACGCCTTCAATTGCTTCCAGATAGAAATACGTTGAATAAAAATCAACCCGCCATCGAGTATAAAAAAGTGGAGGGTATATGGGAGAATCAAACCAATATAGTGGAGGCGGAAGCTGTAGCTATTATAGTAATGAAATTGCTGCAGGAAAATCCCCGGAAGGAAATTGGTGTAGTTACATTCAATGCACCGCAGCAAATGCTCATTCTCGATTTGTTGGAAGGTCATGCAGCACATACAGGCGTACCGTTGCCTGCCTCACTCTTTGTTAAAAATATAGAGAATGTTCAGGGCGATGAAAAAGACATTATCATCTTCTCGATCGGGTATGCTCCCGATAAGAAGGGAAAGATGATGATGCAGTTTGGAAGTTTAAATACTACCGGAGGTGAGAATCGATTGAACGTGGCCGTTACCCGAGCGCGCGAAAAAATAATTTTAGTGAGCAGTATATGGCCAGAACAATTGAAGACCGATGAGGTGAAGAACGAAGGGCCACGCTTGCTAAAACAATACCTGGCTTTTGCGAGAGAAGTAGATCAGGGCAGATATACTCCTCAAACCACTGAAGCAGACAACGAGCGGGCTACCTGGCATTTGAAAAAGTCACTGCAGCACTGGAGCGCGAATCGCTTGCCAGGTTTTGTATTTGAAACCAACGAGCTGCCGTTTACCGATATCACTGTTAAGAAGAAGGAGCAGTATGTTGGTATCCTGTTAACGGACGATAGCCGCTACCATCAAAGTCAGTCAGTTAAAGAAGCGCATGCCTATACACCCGCGTTGCTTGCGCAGAAAAACTGGAGCTATCGCATGGTGCATAGCCGAAACTTCTGGCGCGATCGCGAGCGTGTAGAACATGAGTTGATCTTGTTCACAGGCAGTGCAGCCGAGCTATAAGCAAGGAATATTGGAACACAGCGGTTACAGAAATACCAAAGCGATAATATAACGACCGGCCAGACGGAAATCCCTGAGAATATTGTTGAATCCGTTAACTTGCCGCCATCAATCCATTTGCAAGATCATGTGTGGTATTACCGGTATTTTTGCGTTTAACTTAGTTGGCAAGTTCAATAAGATACAAACCACCAATGCAACGATGGCGCTGCAGAAACGTGGTCCTGATTTTCAGGATGTATATGTAGATGAGTGGGTAGGACTTGGTCATAGAAGATTATCCATCATCGATACTACATCGGTAGCGCATCAACCCATGTGGGATGAGAGCAAACGATACTGCATCGTTTTTAATGGCGAGATCTTCAATTACCAGGAGCTACGACAAACGCTCGAAAGGAAAGGTCATTCATTCTTCTCACATTCCGATACAGAAGTATTACTGAAACTATATATCGATGAAAAGGAAAAGTGTCTGAACAAGCTTAATGGCTTTTTTTCCTTTTGTGTTTACGATAAAGCTGAACAAACCTTTTTTCTGGCCCGCGATCGGTATGGTATAAAACCGCTGCTATATCTCTTTGACGAGCATAAATTTTTGTTCGCATCGGAGATGAAATCTATAGTGGAGTATGGTATAGAAAAGACGATCGATTACAGTTCGCTATATACCTATCTGCAATTGAATTATATACCGGGGCCGGATTCTATCTTTCAGCAAGTAAAGAAGCTGATGCCGGGCCACTATATGAAAGTGTCGCAACGGCATATTGATATTCAATCGTATTACAAAATACCCTACGATGCAGCTGCCGCTGAGAATAATTCCATCAGCTATAGCGATGCGCAAGCGAAGCTCCGTGATCTATTGGAGGCATCGGTACAACGAAGGCTCGTGGCAGATGTTCCGTTAGGTGCATTTTTAAGCGGAGGTATAGATTCTTCTGTAGTAACAGCACTGGCGAGTAAACACAAGCCCGATTTGCATACGTTCTCCATTGGATTTCGCGATGAGAAATTTTTTGACGAAACGGATTATGCCCGCCTTGTAGCGAAGCATTTTAAAACAGAGCACACGGTTTTCTCATTAACGAATCAGGATCTATATGCCCATGTGCATGCTGTGTTGGATTATCTCGATGAACCCTTTGCAGATTCTTCTGCACTGGCGGTATATATACTGAGTAAGGAAACAAGAAAGCATGCAACGGTAGCCCTATCGGGCGATGGAGCAGATGAGATGCTGGCCGGGTATAACAAGCATGCTGCTTTCAACAGAACTATTCATCAAGGCTGGAAGGAGAAAGCAGTTGTGGCGCTTGACCCATTGTGGAGGTCGCTTCCTAAGTCCCGGAACAGTCCTATAGCAAACAAGGCACGACAATTTGCGCGCTTTAGTGAAGGCATGAAGCTATCAGCGAAGGATCGTTATTGGCGCTGGGCATCCTTTGCCGATAAAGACGAAACGCTGAAGATGCTTCATCCGGATCTGCGAACACATCAGTGGTTAAGTGATTTTGTGCCCAGAAGAAAGAACATACTTCAATCTATACCCGAGCGCGAATCTATCAATGATATACTCTATACGGATATGCACCTAGTGCTGAGTAACGATATGCTAACGAAAGTAGACATGATGAGCATGGCAAATGGTTTGGAAGTGCGCGTACCGTTTCTCGATTATGAAGTAGTCAATTTTATATTCAGTCTGCCGGGCGATTTCAAGATCAATCATGACTTGCGGAAAAGAGTTTTGCAGGATGCATTTCGCGATATACTTCCAGCCAGGTTATATAACCGTCCGAAGAAAGGGTTTGAGGTGCCTTTGTTGAAGTGGTTCAGAAATGAAATGAAATCGTTGATTACAGAAGACCTACTATCGGAAAAGTTTATCACCAGTCAGGGTATCTTTGATTACAGGCAAATAGAAAAATTGAAGCAGCAACTTTTCTCTTCAAATCCTGGAGATGTACACGCCCGAATCTGGGGGCTGATTGTTTTTCAATGGTGGTGGAAGCGAAATATAGGGTAAATGTAATTATCAGAAATAATGCATTATCTTAGAAAAATGATCGTTATCGGATAATTGTTGTTAAAATTTAAACCATTCTAAAACGATTTCTGCTATTTTTATTGAAAAGTGATTCTTTTTTAATCCTATAGATTCAAAATTTACGCTTTCGATATACGTATCGCCAAAAGTATCATTTATCATTCATTCAAGATTCTGCCAGTTCACGCCAAGTTTAACGGACAGGCGTCTGGTTGTTTAGTAAGGTCAGATGGCAACATCTGGCCTTTACTTTTTCCAATGCCCTTAGGTGGCAGGATTTACGCCCGTAGCTTCATTTAGTATTTCCATTCAAAATGATTTTTGAATGCAGAATTTTTTAAATGCTATATCGCGTCTTTCGCTATATCATTCTGTATAAGTCTATTTTTTTGAAATATTATAATTATGATCGTTTCCGATTAAAATTTAACCCTATCTACAACGATTTCTGCAATTTTTTTTGAAAAGTGATTTGATTTTTACCCTATTGTTAAAAAATTTATACCGTTAAATGACGCTGGACGTCTTACCTAAACCTAAAAAACTAAATAACTATGAAAAAGTCCGTTATTTTTCTTGTCTTGCTCATCGCAGTGAGCATCCTGGCAGTTTTCAAGCCGGCAATACCAAGCACTATCGTTACTGAGGGTATAAACTCAGGCGATACTGCGTGGATGCTGGCTGCTACTGCGCTGGTACTTCTCATGACTCCAGGCCTTGCCTATTTCTACGGAGGTATGATTGATACCAAGAATATTATTTCCACCATGTTGCAAAGCTTCATTGCCATGGGGGTTATCAGCGTGTTGTGGATCCTGGTTGGATTCAGTCTGGCATTCGGAACTGACGTAGGTGGTTTAGGCCTTGTAGGAGATCCTACTTCCTTTTTTATGTTCGAGAATGTATTGGATGGTAAGCCTTGGTCTCTGGCACCAACTATACCACTCGTGCTGTTTGCATTTTTCCAATTGAAATTTGCCATCATCACGCCAGCATTGATCACGGGTACTTTTGCAGAACGGATTCGCTTCAAGTCGTATATCCTGTTCCTGGTATTGTTCTCATTGCTGATCTATGCTCCGCTTGCTCACTGGACATGGCACCCTGAAGGCTTCCTGTTCAAGTGGGGTGTATTAGATTTTGCAGGTGGAACGGTAGTACACATGTCTGCAGGTTTTGCAGCACTAGCAGCATCTATATATCTGAGAAATAAAGGTGAAGAAAAGACACATATATCTCCTGCTAACATTCCATTCGTATTGTTAGGTACAGGTTTGCTGTGGTTCGGATGGTTTGGTTTCAATGCAGGTAGTGCGTTAGCAGCCGGACCATTGGCAGCATCAGCTTTTGCAACAACCAACACGGCTTCTGCTGCTGCTGGTCTTGCATGGATTCTGTTTGATGCCGTAAGAGGTAAAAAGCCTTCAGCACTTGGTTTCTGTATCGGTGCCGTGGTAGGTCTGGTAGCAATTACACCAGCTGCAGGTTTCGTAACAATTCCATCCAGCTTGTTCATCGGAACATTCGCTGCCATGATCAGTAACATCGTAGTGTCATGGAAATCTAAAACATCATTGGAAGATACACTGGATGTGTTCCCATGTCACGGTGTAGGTGGAGCAGTAGGTATGGTAATGACAGCATTACTTGCTCACACAGCTGTGAACAGCGCGAATACAACTGGTAACGGACTCTTCTTTGGAGAAACAACTTTGTTTATTGCTCACATGAAAGCGTTAGTCGTAGTGGTGGCATATACTTTCATAGGTTCATTGATCCTGTTGAAAATCACTGACCTGATTTTCGGATTGAATGTAACACCGGAAGAAAAGAAAGTGGGTTCAGACTACAGTCAGCACGGAGAAAATCTATATCCGATGGACTTCAGTTCTCTGAAAGAAAAAGTGATTTAATAGAAGGCCGGGAAACCGGCCCTTCTTTAAAACTCATTAACCATTTTCAAAAACCAAACCTAAACCTAAACCTATGAAAATGTACCCTTGCCAACTTTGGGAGAGTTCTTAGAGAATTTACCCTCACTACCAGAACTGCTGTAGTATACTTTTAAAAAGGAAATGCTGCAGAGTTAGTCTTGGAAGAAAGACTACTGAGTTCTCAAACTAATTATTTCAATTATTTACTAAAGCATCCTCAGGAGGTGTGAGAGACCCCCTAAGGATAACTCTAGATTCATGTTCAATAAACACATTGCAAAAGTATGAATTCAAAAAAAATATATACTATATTTTCTGTAATACTTGTAGCCACTTCGCTGACAACCGCTTCATACGGTCAGTCGGATTCAACTAAAACGTTTACGCTGTCAGGATCAGTTGATACCTATTTTCACTCTTCGTTTGGAACAACCAATCCATATATGGGTGATTCACATTCTACATCTACTTCATTTGCAGATCTGAAAGGTTTTGCATTGGGTATGGTAAACCTGGTAGCATCTTATCAAGGTGAAAGAGCAGGTTTTGTTGGTGATGTAGTGTTTGGTCCAAGAGGTAAAGCTGCTGTTTTTGGAACAGCCAGCGGTCAGGCAATCGTTAACCAAATGTATGCCTATTATAAGTTAACAGATGCTGTTACTTTAAACATGGGACAGTTCAACACATTTGTTGGTTATGAGGTGATCTCACCTGCAGTAAATTTCCATTACTCTACTTCTTATCTCTTCTCATGGGGTCCATTCAATCACACAGGCTTCCGTGCTGACTTTGATTTAGGAAATGGATTTGTTGGAAAACTTGCTGTGATGAACCCAACAGATATAGTTGAGTTTAACCCGGTAAATACCTATACCCTTGGTTTGCAAGTTGGCAAAACCAGCGATGCCGGTGGTATATGGTTGAATTTCCTCTATGGAGATCAGGATGGTACGCTGGATAAGAAAGGTCCATACCTGGATGCCAACGGACAACTCCTTACTTCACGCGGAACTTTGTTTCAAGGCGATATTACAGCAAGCTATAACCTAAGTGATGCATTCTCATTGGGATTGAATACATCTTTCCAGACAACCGGAGCTGGTGAAAGATTTACTGCTCCGGGTATAATTCAAGATATAGATGCAGATGCCAGTACATTCTTTGGTGTAGCAGTATATCCTAAGTTAACACTGTCTGAGACTTTTGCGCTCGGCTTACGTGCAGAGTATTTCAAGACTACAAACTTCCACTTTGCTTCTCCAATCTTCGGACTTGATGGCAATGGTGATGGCGATGTAGTTGAATTTACATTATCTGGTAACTATAAAGTTGGCGGGTTGACATTTATACCTGAGTTCCGTATTGACAAGACTGCAGAAGATTCTTTCCAGAATAAAGATGGTGAAGCGAAAGATATGATGGCAACATTAAACCTGGCAGCCGTATATAAATTTTAAAAGTATATATATACCGGGTGACTTTTCCCTGAAGTCGCCCGGTTAAAATAAAACTATAACTACAGACACAATTTAAACTAATAACTATTACAATTTAACAACAACGCCCTATGTCAAAGACAAAATTAGAGTACATCTGGCTAGACGGTTACGTACCAACTCAAAGCCTTCGCAGCAAGACCAAGATCGTTAAGAATTTCGATGGCAAACTCGAAAGCTGTCCTGTATGGTGTTTTGATGGAAGTTCTACAGAACAAGCTCCAGGTGGTTCTTCAGACTGCTTGTTGAAGCCTGTAGCGATCTTCCCGGATCCTGCACGCAAGAATGCTTACTTGGTAATGAACGAAGTGTTGAGTCCGGATGGAACGCCACACCCTTCAAACGGTCGTGCACTAATTGATGACGATGATAATGATTTCTGGTTTGGATTTGAACAAGAGTATTTCTTGTGGAATCCTGAAACAAATAAACCTCTTGGTTTCCCTACCAGCGGATATCCAGCTCCTCAAGGTCCATACTATTGCTCTGTAGGTGCTAAGAATGCTTTTGGTCGTGAGATCGTAGAAGAACATCTTGACTATTGCATCGATGCTGGTATCAACGTAGAAGGTATCAACTCAGAAGTAGCAACTGGTCAGTGGGAGTTCCAGGTATTTGCGAAAGGAGCAAAATCTGCAGGTGATCAAGTGTGGGTAGCACGCTACCTTCTGGAGAGAACAGCAGAAAAATATGGAGTGTCTATTAACTGGCACTGCAAGCCACTCGGTGCAACTGACTGGAATGGTTCAGGTATGCATGCTAACTTCTCTAACTCATTGTTGAGAGAAGCCGGCTCAAAAGAAATTTACGACAGAGTTTGTCAGTCATTCGCACCAGTTGTGAAAGAACACATTGCTGTGTACGGAGCTGATAACCATCTGCGCTTAACTGGTAAACACGAAACGCAATCTATCGATAAGTTTTCGTACGGTGTATCAGATCGTGGTGCTTCAATCCGTATCCCTATTGCAACTGTTGAGAATGGTTGGAAAGGATGGCTGGAAGACAGAAGACCAAACTCTGCTGCTGATCCATATAAAGTAGCAGCTCGTATTATTAAGACAGTGAAGACCGTTCCGGAGTACGCTACTTCGAACGGGCACTAAAAATACCCTTTTTTCTTTCAGGGCGTCTGGTTGTAGTTGAAGTCGGGCAGAAATGTCCGGCTTCTTTTTTCAAATAAGAATCGCTGACAGAAAAGCAAAGTCATCACTCTGGTATATATTTCAGGTGATGACTTTTTTATTTATACCAGTAGTATATTGAAATATTATAGCGGCTTTATCAGTATATTTTTAAACCAGACTTCGTTGCCATGATCCTGCAGATCGATAGAGCCTTTCTTTGTTAAACCATAGCCGGGAAAGTCTTTCCACTTACTTACTTTTCTTCGCTTGTTCCAGTCGTCAGAGCCAAGTTCGTACTCAACTACTTTTGTTCCGTTCAGCCAATGCTCAACATGATTGCCGTTCACTATAATTTTACCTTCATTCCATTCGCCAACGGGTTTGGCTGCTTTAGCAGATGCTACATGCATATCATAATTTGCGCCCGTTAGTTGAACATCTTTCAAATCACCTGGGTATCCTTCATCGTCAATGATTTGATATTCTGGTCCCGATGCATAGGGTTCCGAATACTCTTCGCTTACACGAAACATAATGCCACTATTGCCTTGAGCAGATATCTTCCAGTCGAACGTAAGCTCAAAGTTTTCATATTGCGTATCGGTGGTGAGATCTGAACGTTGATTTGTTCCGTTTTCAATAAACGGTTTGCAATGCAGTGTTCCATCACTGACTTCCCAACTGTTGTTTTCTTTGTTTTTAAAAAAGTGCCAGCCTGTAGTGGTCTTTCCATCAAACAGAGCAACCCAGCCTTCTGCTTTTTGTTGATCAGATAAAATACTTTCTGTTGTAGTATCGGCAGGTATACTTACGGAAGTAGAATCGGTAGCAGATTCTGTTACTTCTTTTTTAGGTTGACAGGCCACAAGCCAGAGCATTAGAGCACATCCGAGAAAATAGCGTGGTTTCATGATTGCAGTTTTTAGTTTAGTCGAATTTAACGAAAATCAAAAAACAATCATGCTCACCTTTGATGAACGGAAAGAGCCGTTAGCTAAATCATTATTCCAGGCTTCTGAATATCCATACCTTCATAAACATACCAACGCCTACTGTTTTATTGCTTCCATCATTTCTGATTGCTGTTAATGAGAATATTTTGAAATCATGAACAGCTACTTCTCTATTATGCAGTTTTATACTTTGCTCCTCTGCTTTTTTGTCTACGGCTTTTTGATGCTGAGTGAGATTAGGGTTGGTGAGCCATGCGAGGATCAGAAATATAGCGATCAATAATAACCGGGTGATGAGCTTGAATATTTTAAAAAGTATATAGAGTACAACAATAACTGCAGCAATAACAAGTATGGTAATAATGGTGTTCATAGTCATAAGGAGAAAGGTAAAGAAAGCATAGTAAACTGAAAATAAAAAAGTCCTGTCGATGAACAGGACTTTGACGTGTATACTTTTTGTCGATTAAAAGATTTTTCCAGGATTCAAAATGCCATTTGGATCGAATGCTTTTTTTATACCTCGCATTACAGACAGGTTAGCTTCGCGCATAGCAATAGGCATGTAAGGCTTCTTGGCTATACCAATTCCGTGTTCACCGGAAAGTGTACCTCCAAGACTTACCGTAAGCTTGAATATCTCTCCGATACCATCTACTACTTTTGTATTCCAGTCTTCATCGCTGATTTGTTCTTTCATAACATTCACATGAAGATTACCATCACCCAGGTGTCCATAGCAAACCGAGTTAAATCCGAATTGCTTGCCGATCTCCTTTATACCTACAATAAGTTTTGGCAGGTTAGCTCTTGGCACTACTACATCTTCTGATTTAGTGAGTGAATATGCATTTACTGCAGGAGATATATTCTTGCGTATTTTCCAGAGTTCTTCTTTTTGTGCAGCAGTATCAGCAAAGAGAATTTCTCCTACCTGAAATTGTTCCACTACAGTCATTACTCTTTCAGCATCACGCATCAATACTTCATCATCATTACCATCGAGCTCGCAGAGTAAATATGCATCCATATTCTCCGGGAACTGGGTAGTAACTTTTGCTGCATATATCTTCTCACAATAATCGATCGTCTTCATAGCAGCTTCGCGTTCAAAGAACTCCATACCCGAAGGTTGTACACCGGCTCTGAATATTTCTGCTATAGCTTTACATGCTTCTGCATTGGTAACAAAAGGCATAAGGAGTGTTACAGACTTTTGAGGAAAGCCACGGAGTTTAAATACAATCTTGGTAATGATACCGAGTGTGCCTTCGCTGCCGCACATGAGTTGGGTAAGATTATACCCGGTAGAATTTTTCAATACATTCGCGCCTGTCCAGATTATGTCACCGGTAGGTAATACTACTTCAAGGTTCAATACATAGTCGCGGGTAACGCCATACTTCACCGCTTTTGGTCCGCCACTATTTTCTGATACGTTTCCACCAATGAAACACGTTCCGCGACTTGCAGGATCAGGCGGATAGAAGAGTCCTTTTTCTTTTACGGCATTTTGAAATACTTCAGTGATCACGCCAGGTTCTACCGTTGCTTGCAAGTTGAGTTCATCAATCTCCAGTATCTTATTGAAGCGTTCCATTGAGATAACAACGCCTTTATTAATAGGTAGTGCTCCACCGCTAAGCCCTGTTCCACCACCACGCGGAGTAACTGGTATAACATGCTGGTTGCATAGTTTCATAATGCGGCTGATCTCTTCTGCGGTGCCCGGTTTAAGCACTACATCTGGCAGAAACGAATAGTCTTCAGTTTCATCATGTGAATAATTATAGCGCTTTTCAGGATCGATAATTACGTATTGCTCGCCAACGATGGCCTCAAATTCGCTAATGATGCCGGTGGATACTTCTGCAAATGCCATGAATCAGTATATTTGTTTACTTTTTAAACTAGCTATGAAGCCATTTTTTCATTCCAAAATTAATCAAAAGCTTCTTCTCCCATTCGCTGTGATAGCAACACTTTTTCTAATGTCATGCGCATCACACAAACAAGTGGATGTTAGGGATGAACGCGTTGATAAGGTAGTTAGTGCTGCCAGAACGTTTATCGGTACTCCCTATAAATACGGGGGAACAACACGCGCAGGTATGGATTGCTCAGGATTACTCATCAACTCTTTTCGGGCAATTGATGTATCGCTTCCGCGAAGTTCAGAAGATCAGAGCAAGATCGGTAAAGAAGTAAAGATGGATGAGATTGAACCCGGTGATCTTGTATTTTTTGCTACTGGTAAAAAGAAGAAGAAGGTAACACATGTAGGGCTTGTAACAGATGTAAAGTCAAAAGACAATGTCAAGTTTATTCATGCATCGTCTACATTAGGTGTAGTGGAGACAAACATCTTTGCAGAATATTATCAGAAGCGTTTTCGCGGAGCGAGAAGAGTCATCAACTGATAAGATGTTGACTTTGATCGCCACGATCAAAGTTCAATCAATATGATACTAATCTTAAAAGACCTCTATAATCAACCTAAATTTTTAACAGACTATGGATAAAAAGAGCAGGCAATTTCTTTACGAGTATCTTAATAATGCATCGCCTACAGGCTTTGAGTCGTCAGGACAACAGATATGGTTAAATTATATCAAGCCCTATATCAACGACTATATGGTAGATGTATATGGAACAGCCGTTGGTATTGTAAATCCCAAGGCTCCTTATAAAGTAGTGATCGAAGCACATGCTGATGAGATCTCCTGGTTTGTTAATTATATAACCGATGATGGCTATATCTACGTGCGTAGAAATGGTGGATCGGATCATCAGATAGCACCCTCTAAGCGGGTTAACATTCATACTGACAAAGGAATTGTAAAGGGAGTGTTTGGCTGGCCTGCTATACACGTGCGCGATGCAGCAAAAGAAGAAGCGCCTTCATTAAAGAATATATTTATAGATATAGGGGCTGCTTCCAAAAAAGAAGTCGAAGATCTGGGAGTGCATGTTGGGTGCGTGATTACGTTTGAAGACGAATTAATGGAGCTG
>NZ_DATCSD010000412.1:0-6620 GCF_036568665.1 Ohtaekwangia sp.
CCGCAGTATATGTTGAATGTAGATGAGAAGAAAGCAAAGCAACTTGGCGTAACAGTAAGCGATGTGCTGCAAACTTTGCAGGTATACTACGGAAGTACATTTGCTTCTGACTTTAACCGCTTTGGTAAATTCTATCGCGTGATTATGCAGGCCGATGCTTCTTTCCGCGATGATCCGGCTTCCATGAAAGGTATGTTTGTGAAGAACTCGTATGGCGAGATGGTGCCGCTGAGTACACTCGTAGCGTTGGAAAGAGTATATGGACCGGAAACCGTAACGCGTAACAATCTCTTCAATGCCGTAACGATAAACGGTGTGCCGAAGCCAGGCTATAGCTCGGGCGATGCCATTAAAGCGGTAGAAGAAGTGGCTGCACAATATTTACCCCGTGGCTTCAGCTACGAATGGGCCGGTATGACGAAAGAGGAGATCGCTTCCGGAGGACAAGCCGGGTTTATCTTTGCGCTGTGTCTGGTATTTGTATACTTCCTGCTCGCAGCACAATACGAAAGCTATATACTTCCGTTTGCCGTAATCCTTTCTATACCGCTGGGTATATTTGGTGTGTTTCTCTTTATAAACCTGTTTGGTATAGATAACAATATATATGTGCAGGTAGGGTTGATCATGCTCATTGGTCTCTTGGCCAAGAACGCGATCCTGATCGTGGAGTATGCTGTGCAGCGGAGAAGAAGCGGTATGGATCTGCTGGCCTCAGCTATAGAAGCAGCACGACTTCGTCTTCGCCCTATATTGATGACCTCCTTTGCCTTTATCGTAGGGTTGTTACCGCTGATGCGTGCAACAGGTTCATCGGCATTGGGTAACCGCTCCATCAGTACCGGTGCTGCGGGTGGTATGTTAACAGGTGTAGTGCTTGGTATATTTGTGATACCCGTGCTATATATCATGTTCCAGTACCTGCAGGAAAAAGCCAGCGGTCGTTCACCCCAATCTATTGCGAAATAGTAATCACTGTTAATGAAGCTAGTCATGTATAAGAAGAGATCAATATATAGTATAACAGGAATTATAGCCTTTGCGGCATTGTTGCTGGGCTGCTCGGTTGGGCGTAACTATAAACGTCCTGACCTGCAGTCGCCACAGCAGTTTGGCACAACGGTACCGGTATCCGACAGCAGCATTGCTACTAAAGCGTGGAAAGAATTTTTTACCGACCCCACGTTGCTGAGCCTCATCGATCAGGCACTGGTCAATAATTTCGATCTGCAACTCGCCATCAAACGCATTGGTGTTTCAGAGTCGTATGCCAAGCAGGCAAAAGCTGCATGGTTGCCGGTGTGGACAGCGCAGGCATCGTCCTCTACCAACAATCCGTCAGAGAACAGTTTGAATGGTATAAGTCTGAGTAATTTTTTGGGGACCAATCACATTGAAGATTTTACACTGAGTACAACCATCTCGTGGGAGATTGATGTGTGGGGAAAAATCCGCAGACAGAAGCAGGCAGCGTTAGCCGATTACCTGCAGACCTTTGAAGCGGGTCGTGCCGTGCAAACACAACTCGTAAAGCAAGTAGCCGATGGATACTATAATTTGCTGATGATGGATGCACAGCTTGCTATAGCCAAACGCAATGTATTGTTGGGCGACAGCATTGTGCAGATGATGCAGTTACAAAAAACAGCAGGCGAAGTAACGGAGTTAGCAGTACAGCAGGCGGTATCACAACAACAGAGCACGGTATTACTTGTGCCACAGTTGGAGCAGGCTATTGCATTGCAGGAGAACGGAATCCGTTTACTCCTGGGCGATTGGCCCGGTGCAGTAACACGCACAGTGGAGCTGAACAGTTTACTCGTAGAAGATCAACTCGCTACCGGTATACCTGCGGATTTACTTCGCTTCCGTCCGGATGTGCGCGCCAGTGAAAAAGCACTTGTAGCAGCGAACGCACGTGTTGGTGTGGCGCAAGGCAATATGTACCCTTCGCTAAATCTTACTGCAACGGGTGGGCTAAACGCATACAAGGCAACCAACTGGTTCTCTGTGCCGGCATCGTTGTTTGGTACAGCAGCAGGAAGTCTTACACAACCTATATTTCAGAGACGTTTACTTCGCTCGCAGTTGGAGATTGCTAAAAATCAGCGCGAGCAACGCGTAATAGAATTCAGGCAAACAGTAACGGGAGCAGTACACGATGTTACCAATGCGTTAATAAAACTCGATAAACTGAAAACACAACAAGTAGTGGCTACAGCCCGCGTACAAACACTCGACCAGGCTGTGAAGAATGCACAGTTACTTTTCAGAAGTGGCTTGGCCAATTACCTCGAAGTAATTACGGCACAAACACGCGCACTGCAAGCCGAACTTGATAAAGCCGCCATAACACGCCAGCAACTCAGCGCCCGCGTAGAATTATACCAGTCGCTCGGAGGAGGATGGAAGTAATTTTTATTTCCCGCAGATTTCACAGAATACACAGATTTACTCTGCGAAAATCTGCGTGATCTGCGGGAAATATTTTGGTGCTTTTAGTCTCCCGCAGATCTCGCAGAATGACGCAGAAAAATACAATAACCGTTTCCGTGTTATTCTGTGAAATCTGTGGGAGATTTTTTTTGATCGCTGAATTGATTGCTGTTGTCTACACAATTCAGGTAGTGTACATATTCCCTCGTGTTCTCACGTTCCCTCCTTGCCGTGAGTTTATCATCAACCATGGCAGTAAAATCTCCCTGGTGAACGAGAGGGTTATACGTATTGACACATCTAAACCTTTTATCTGTAAACCTTACTCGTGCAGCGTATGGCGTTGCATGGCTATTGCTGTTTTGCATAGCCAGTCCGTTGTGGGCGCAACAGCTTGAGCCAGACAGTACTAACCTTCCCTATAAGCCCCGCACCCGACCTCAATATAATCCTTCCGATCGCTATGGAGATCCCTTCTCCAACCCCGAGAGCAGCACACCGTTGTCGCTGAAAGACCCGAAGCAGAAAGAAGTAAACATCGAGTACGACACCTCGGGTAATTATACTATATCCGAGAAGATGGGCTCGCTGAATTATCGCCCGATCTCCACCATGACGCTGGAGGAATACAAGCAATACCAGGACCGGCAGATACTAAAAAATTACTGGAAGAGTAAAACAAAAGCTGCCGATGGCGACAGCCCGCTGGCGGGGCGGAACCTCAATCCGAAAATTTTTATCAGCCCTGTATTCGACCGTATTTTCGGTGGCAGCTATATCGAACTGGTTCCGCGCGGATATGTTACGCTGGATTTCGGTGCATCGTTCCAGCGCATCAACAATCCATCTATACCTATACGGCAGCAACGAAACGGTGGCTTCGACTTCGATCAGCAGATTAACATGAGCGTTGTTGGTAAGATAGGAGAGAAGATGTCTGTTACAGCCAACTTCGATAACAACAACTCGTTCGACTTTCAGAATAACATGAAGGTAGAGTATACCGGCTTCAAAGAAGATATACTCCAGAAACTTGAACTCGGTAACGTAAGTCTTCCGCTCAACAACACGTTGATACAAGGCGCACAAAACCTGTTTGGTGTAAAAGCACAATTGCAATTCGGAAGATTAAAGACTACCGTGATTGCATCGACCGAGCGAGGTAAAACATCTTCGGTAAATGTAGATGGTAACAGCAACGGACAGAATCGTCCGTTTGAAGTAGTGGCTTCCAACTACGATGAGAACCGCCACTTCTTTCTCAGTCATTTCTTTCGCGATAATTATGAGAAGTGGATTGCCAACACACCGCAGATCATCTCCGGTATAAATATCACACGGGTAGAAGTATATGTGTTGAACAGGAAGAGCGATACGCAAACACTGCGCAACGTTGTTGGCTTGATGGACCTTGCTGAAGGCAAAACGATCTACAATGCTTCGGTTACATCCAACGGTACGGCTATGCCTGCGGCCAATGGAGCCAACACATTATTCAGCTATGTAACCGCACAGAGTCGTGGTGTAGATGATATAGGCAATACACTGGAAGGGTACTTTGATGGCAACGGTAACAGCGGAACTGACTATGAAAAGATAACCGGTGCGCGCAAACTCGCGGCTACCGAATATACTTTTCATACACAGCTCGGTTATTTAACCCTGAGCACCAAACTGCAAAACGATGAAGCCCTGGCCGTAGCGTATGAATATACCTATAACGGCAAATCGTATAAAGTAGGAGAGCTCTCAGAAGATTACTCGAACCTGAAAGATGATGAAGTGATCTTTTTAAAATTACTGCGTCCGCGCAAGATTGCTATCCGCGATGATAACGGTAACACCATTCCTACGTGGGACCTGATGATGAAGAACATCTATAGTCTGGGAGCCACGCAATTATCGCAGAGTGGTTTTCAGTTACGTGTTATATACCGCGATGATGCTTCCGGTATAGATAATCCGCAGCTACAAGCCGGTACTACGGTGCGCACGCGTCAGTTGATCGAAATATTTGGTCTGGATAAACTGAACACACTCAACGACCGGCAGCGCGATGGTAATTTTGATTTTGTAGAAGGCATTACTATCAATTCTGCATCGGGCCTTATCATCTTTCCATTTCTCAAACCATTCAGTGAAGCACTGCGCGATGCGTTTGAAGGCGAGCCCACGGAGAGTGCGCTCATCGCTAAATATTCGTACGATACACTCTATAGTACCACGCGATCGGATGCAGCCCTGTTTGCTTCTAAAAATAAATTCTACCTCAAGGGGCAATATACTGCCAGCTCTACCAACGAAATTCTGATACCCGGCTTTGGTGTTTCGCAGGGATCGGTAAAGGTATATGCCGGGGGTATATTATTAACCGAAGGAACGGATTATGTGGTAGACTATACCTTCGGAAAAGTGACGATCCTGAATGAGTCTATCATGAATTCAGGAAAAGATATACAGGTGCAGTATGAACAGTCGGATGCGTTTTCGTTTCAGAATAAAAGTCTGCTCGGTACACGCATGGACTATAAATTAAATGACGATGTCAATCTTGGCTCTACATTGTTATACTATAACGAGCGGCCTACCGTAAGTCGTAACACGGTGGGCACCGAGCCCGCGCGAAATGTGCAGTATGGTTTTGACTTTAACATGCACAAGAAAAGTCGCATGCTTACCAAGCTGGTAGATGCATTACCCTTGATACAGACAAAAGAAGAATCAACGGTAAATCTTACCGGGGAGTTTGCACAGTTACTCCCCGGTACATCCAACGTAGTGGATGGCGAAGGTATAGCCTATATCGATGACTTTGAAAATACCGCTACACCGTATTCACTCCTAAGTCCTGCTTCGTGGAAATTATCTTCCGTACCAAAAACTGATGATAATCGCTATGATCCGAGCGGAGGTATATCAGACGATATTCGCGCAGGGTATAAGCGAGGCAAGATTGCCTGGTATACGATCGATAACCAGTTACAACGACAAGGGGGTTCACTAAAACCCAGTAATATATCAGACGATGATCTGCACAACCATTATGTGCGGGGCGTTGGGCCGCAGGAGATATTTCCCAATAAACAATTAACGCAAGGTATATTCTTTGAGTCGATAATGGACGTTGCGTACTATCCAAGCGAGCGTGGTCCCTATAATTACAATCCTTCGCTGGGCAGTGACGGACTCTTTGCTGATCCGCAGGATACCTGGGGTGGTATAACTACGGCTGTAAAAACCGAAACAGATTTTGATAAGGCAAATATAGAGTATATCGAGTTTTGGATGCTCGATCCGTTTATCGATTTACCCAGCGGAACGGGTAAAGTGCTGGATGGTATATTTAATAAATCGAATACTACCGGTGGTAAACTTGTTTTCCAGATCGGAAATATATCGGAAGATGTAATGCGCGATTCGCGGCACGCCTTTGAAAACGGTTTGCCTGCCGATGGTAACCTGGCAGGTGGCACGGCTACAGCAAACAACTGGGGCTACGTTACATCACAACAATACCTCACGAATAGTTTTGATAACACATCATCCTCTTCACGCACCAACCAGGATGTGGGTATGGATGGTTTGCCCGATGAAAAAGAGGTAACGTATTTCAGCAATTACCTCAGCACGTTGAATGCTTCCGCCCGGGAGAAAGTTGCGAGCGATCCGTCAGCCGATGACTTTACCTATTTTCTCGATAGTAAATATGATAACCAGAATGCAAAGATATTGGAACGTTATAAAGGCTATAACGGTATGGATGGTAACTCTCCTATATCTACCAATGCCAACGGTGTATCGTATTCCAGTTACCTCACTCCGGACAATGAAGATATCAATGCCGATAATACGCTGAACGAAACCGAAGAATACTACCAGTATAACATTGATCTGAAACCCGGACAACTCGCGGTTAGTAACGACTATATTGTTGATAAGATCACTACAACCAATACGAACACACTGCACGAATCAGTAACGTGGTATTTATTTCGTATTCCTATTCGTGAGTACGATGAGAAGTTTGGCAATATAGAAGACTTCAAATCGATCAAATATATACGTATGCTGCTCACAGGTTTTAAAGAACCGGTAGTAATGCGTCTGGCCAATTTCAGAATGGTAGGAAGTTACTGGCGCACGTATGCCACCGATGATCTGAACGATCCCGGCTTTAGTTCTAC
>NZ_DATCSD010000413.1:0-4419 GCF_036568665.1 Ohtaekwangia sp.
AGAGTCAGACAGAAAATCAGAAGAAAAGAATCGTCCGGTGATCATTGTATACTTCATGGTTTTGAGATGGTCGTAATCCATCTCGTATACATTCAATAAATAGTCTTGTGACGGACTTGTTGTGCTGAATACAAATTGCCAATCTATATTGGGCGGAAGCCGGTTACAATAACTGGCTGCTACAATTGACTGGTGTTTCAGCAGTTCTTCTTTAAAACGCATGCCGTTGTTTCCGAGGTTACGTGTGTGCAAAAGATTTACAACATTATGCTTATCAAACCCGAGACTTGCCTGTTGTATATATTGCAACTGCCGGTATACTACCAGTGTAGCAATGATAAGACTGGCTGATATAAAGAATTGAAAAATCACCAGCACATTGCGTATACTATATTTGCGCATGCGCGACCGGATGCGACCTCGCATTACTTCAATCGGTGAGAACGTGGTGAGATAAAATGCCGGGTAGCTTCCGGCTAATAATCCAACCACAACTGCAAAAAGCGGAAGTCCTGCGAGAAATATAGGGGAGAGAAATACCCGCACGGAGAGCTGCTTTTCGGCCAGTATATTAAACGGTAAAAGTAGTATGGACACAATGAACAGCGCGAATAGAATGGCAATGACTATATAGAAGAACGATTCCAGTATAAACTGTATAATCAATCGCGATGTGGGAGCGCCAACGGTTTTGCGTACGCCTACTTCTTTCGCGCGACTGGCCGATCGCGCAGTGGAGAGGTTCATGAAGTTGATGCAGGCCAGCAAGGTTATAAACACAGCAATAGCACTGAACAGGTATATATACTGTATGTTGCCGTTGGGTTCGATCTCATCATCGAGGTGCGAGTATAAGTGTATATCCAGTAAAGGCTGGATGAAGAAGCCAAGCGAATTACCCTGGTTATTGAGTTGATTGATATTGACGCGCTTTAGTTGCTCAAGCTCCGGATTGATATACCGGGCCACGAATACCTTCAGCTTTTCTTCTACGGGAAGTATAGATGCATCCGGTTTTAGTTTCAGATAGGTGATTGCGCGACCGGTAACCCAGCCGTTGGTGTGAATATCATCCCAAGAGCTAAGCGAAAGTATAGCAGTAAAATGGAAGTGGCTGTTTAACGGAGGGTCGGCAGCAATACCACTGACCTTTGCCGTATAGCCTTGCGCAAGCACCATGGTTTTACCAAGGGGCGTTCTATCGCCAGCACCTTTATAATCGAAGTAACGTCTGGCAGCCGATTCCGTAATCACCAGCTTGCGTATACCAGTCAGCACACTGTCAATATTACCTTCTATAAGTTGAAAGTGAAAGAAGTGGAAGAAGTTGGAATCAGCAAGAAGCAGTCTCGGTTCTGTAAACACACGATCTTCATAGCGCATCGGGAAGGTAGCCCAACTCGCTATGCGTGTTACCGATTCTACCTGCCGGCAAGTTTGCTGAAGTGTATTTGCTAACGGAGCGCCAGCATACACAGAGAGCATCTTCTTTCCCTGCAACATACCGTGTGAACCTGCCCTATATATACGTGCTGCATCGGGATGGAAAGTATCGTAACGGGTTTCATCCTGTATATATAGCACGATAAGTAAACTACAGGCAATGCCAATGGTAAGCCCTGCGATATTGATAAATGAAAAGCCCTTATGGCGAATCATGTATCGCAGCGCTATGGACAAGTAACTTTTGATCATAGGGGATTATGATGTGAATATACACCATAAGCCCGTTATCCGTAAATGGTTATCCGTTAATCGTAAAAGTGCTCAGTGCTACCACTACCGACTTCAACATTCGTTGATCGATGTTCCTTGTTCGATATTCAATTCGTTATTCGTTACACGTTAATCGTCAGCGAACATGTAACGTATAACGATTACTCGCTCCTCAACGCATCCACCGGATTACTCAACGCAGCCTTCAATGCCTGGAAGCTGATAGTAAGTAACGCGATAATGATGGACGATGCTCCGGCCAGAATAAAGATACCGGCACCAATAGAGATGCTGTACTGAAAATCATCCAGCCACTTGTTCATAACGAAATAGGCAATCACACTGGCAAACACAAAGGAGATCATGATCAGCAGAACAAACTCACTGGAAAGTTTATAGAAGATGGTGCCGTTGCTTGCACCCAGCACTTTGCGAATGCCAATCTCTTTTCTGCGTTGCTCTGCGGTAAATGCCGAGAGCGCAAACAGACCGAGTCCGGCAATGAGCATAGCCAATCCGGTGAAGTGCGTGAACATGCTGGCGAAGGCTTGTTCATTGCGATACAGGTTGGCAAATTGTTCATCGAGAAAAGCGTATTCGAAAGTGGTGCCCGGATTTACTTTCTTCCAGGTTTCCTCCATGAAGGTAAGTGTTGCCTGTATATTTTCAGCTTTTACTTTAACTGCCAGCGCGTTGTTGTTGTTATTATACAGCATAAACATCGGCTCCAGCTTGTGGCGTACCGTAGCGAAGTGAAAATCTTTTACAACACCTACCACGGTATAGTTTGTAAGCTCGGATGCTACAGCACCATTTTGCAACCCTACTTTTTTACCAACCGGATCTTTCCATTTGAGGAAGCGCGCCATTTCTTCGTTGATGATCATCGACAAAGAATCATCATAGTCGAGTGAGAAATTACGGCCTTCCATCATCTTTATACCCATAGTAGGAATAAAACTTTCATCCGTAACCATAATACTGGTGATGATGTTGGTCTCCGCATTATAGACACCATCCGGATATATATTTACTCTGCCCAATTGCTGGCCCATACGGGCTGAAGAAGTTCCAACGGAAAGTATATCCGGATTACGCAGCAGTTCATTTTTCAGTGTAGTGGCATTGGCAACATTCTGGTTATTCTGTTGCAGGGTAATAACCTGGTCGCGGCTGTAGCCCAGGTCGGCAGTATAGATATAGCGCATTTGTTGATATACTATACCCGTGCCTACCATGAGCGCTATAGATATAGTGAACTGCAAAACTACCAGTGCCTTTCTCAGCCGTATACCACTTGCCGAATTTTTGAATGATCCTTTTAATACCAATATAGGTTTGAATGAAGAAAGTACGAAGGCAGGATATAGTCCGGCCATTATACCCACGATGAGTACCAGTCCGGAAAGCAATGTTATACTTTGCGGATGCATAAGCAGGGTAACATCAGCGAAGCGGTGATAGGCGTTGTTCAGCAACGGTACGGCTACGAGGACAGCGGCAATGGCCAGCAAGGCTGCTATACCGGTAACCAGTATAGATTCGGTGAGGTGTTGCAGAATCAGTTGAGTGCGTATGGCACCAATCACTTTGCGCATGCCGATCTCTTTGGCCCGCGCGGTTGACTTGGCCGTAACGAGATTCATGAAATTTACAGCCGCCAGTACCAGTATCAGTATAGCGATGATGGAGAGTACATATACATTGAGTGTATCAGATTTGTTGGCGTTTGTCTCGAAGAGAATCTCTTTTGATTTCAGGTGTACATCTTTCAATGGCTGCACTACAGGAGTGAAGAACTCGTAGGCATTGTTCTTTTTGCTGATCGCTTTCAGCTTAGTATTCAGATCAGCAACATCGGCAGGTTTATCGAGCAGGAGGTACGTGAAGCAAAATATACCCTGCCAGGTATCGAGCGCCTGCCGCAGGCCATCTTCATTTTGTCCGGGTACAAGTGAGTATAGTAAATCAAATTGCAGGTGAGAGTTCTTCGGTACATCGGCCAATACAGCAGTAACATTCAGATCTGTATTCTGATTAAGTTTTACAGTTTTACCAATAGGATTTTCATTGCCGAATATCTTGCGCGCTAATGTTTGTGTGATGGCGATCGATCCGGGTTTATCCAGCACCCCCGTTGTAGCACCATCCACAATCGGGAAATCAAATACTTCGAATACAGTCGGATCAACACGAAAGGAAGCTTCACATTTTAATGGCTTGTCGTTATAGCTGAGATCAAGACGTCCGCCCCCCGTAAAGCGTACGCTGGTAATAACCTCCGGTAATTCATCGGCTGCTGCCGGACCAAGACGCGGTTGTGTAACACCTACCAGCTTGCTGCTCACGCCTTCGGCACTATCAATGGTAAGCAGGCGAACGATGTTGGGATAATTTTTATGGAATGTATCGTACGAGAGATCTTCCGCGATATACAGGTAGATGATCATGCTGGCCGTAAGACCGAACGTGAGGCCGATGATCTTGATAAAGGAATATCCTTTTTGTTTCAGCAGGTTGCGTAGCCCGGTGATGAAGTAGCTCTTGAACATAGGTGCTTCTGGTTTTAAGCGCATCCTGTCAATTGTAATGCCACAGAGAAACATCGCGAAAGCGCATTCGAAAGCTATATTTTCCCAGGATGGGTGATGAACGTTTCTGCACGAATCCGTCCGGGGCCGGGCGGTTAGGGTTTGATGGTTT
>NZ_DATCSD010000414.1:0-35408 GCF_036568665.1 Ohtaekwangia sp.
GCACATGATTTCAATGTTTGGAGAAATGACCTGTATATCCTCGCACAGTTATTATTCAAACCGGTTAGCAAGTCTGTATATGATCAACTTAACAAGCCATACCGTTAGATCAGTCTACTCCGAAACTTAACAAAGGCACATATAACATTCGTTATATAGTTATTGCAGACTATATTAATTACTTATGCTCTGGCTATATGTAATTGCCCGGGAAGTGGCCTGCCGTTGAGTCTGACAGAGTATATTGTTTGCGAAATACCCTACCTCGAATAAGATGCGACAAGAATCATCTCGCAGACTTATTCGAGTATAGTAGCAATTGTGTCAGTATTTTACTGGCGCTTTATATAAGTATAAAAAAGATTCACAATAATTTCTCATTGAGAGTCCTGAACCTGCACATTCCTTTAATCGATTGGCTTTAACGATCCGGCAAAACCACCACGTCTCAGGAGCGCGACATTTACTATACTATTTCTAGTAACCACCAGGTATTGTGATGCCAAATCTTTATCGTGGTTGCCATCTGTGATCAGCGTTAGTTTGTATCGCTTTCCTTCGGTGAGAAAAGGAAAAAGAATTATCTGCTTCTTTTCTACATCCTCAGCATTTATACCGGCTATATACCAGTCATCGCCTTTTCTTCGCGCCAACGCGATTTCTTTTCCGGGATACCCACTTACAAATCTCGTGTCATCCCATGCACTGGGTATATCCTTCAGAAAAGATTTCGCTTCATCCTGTAATTGGTAATATCCATCGGGTCTGTCTGCCATGTGTTGCAGTGCCGATTCAAACAAAACGCCAAGCGCCAGTTCATGACCATACGAAGTAATGTGTGGATGTTGAGAATTCGTAAATGTTACCGGAGTATAATCCATCGAGCCAACAACGTTTCTTGTAAACGGTAATATCGAATTGTGTTGAGGTGCTTCGAATGTAAATTCCGGAATGTTGTTATACCATTCCGCTCCCTTCACCGCTTCATAGGTCATGAGATGCGGATAAGTGCGTGCCCATCCTCTTGGAACAATACAACCATGAAAATATACCATGATCTTAAACTTCGCAGCATCTTCCAAAATATCAAGGTAATATTGAATCATGTTTTGCTTTTCACTTTCAAAGAAGTCAACCTTAACACCAGCAATTCCCATCTTCTGAAGTTTGGCAAATTCTTCTGTCCTGTTTGTATGGTTTAGCATCCGATCCTTCGGAGTTGCCCCAACCCACGTGTGATCTCCTCCGGAGTTATACCAGAGCAGCGGCTTCACGCCTTTTGACCGGATATAGTTTACCGCATCGCGGAGATCACCGCCATTTCCCATCGTGTCCCATTCCCAGTCAAGCAATGTATAGGTCCATCCCATCTTCGCAGCAAGGTCGGCAAACGCACACACCACCTGATAATCTTTTGTACCGTGATTACTTGACCAATAATTCCATGACACAAGTCCGGGCTTTATCCAGTCTGTGTCCTGTAACTTCGATGGTGTTGATACATCATCTACCAATGTTGATTCTACTATATCCGCCAGACCACCGATAATGATTACTCGCCACGGAGACTTCCACGGCAATGTAATAGCCGGAGCAGATTTTCCTGTTCCTCTTGCATCATCCGGATTGGGGAACGTAAGTTTATACTTCGTTGCATCAAGCACATTGCTTAATTTGGTTCCACAGTAATTCCCATTCACATCAGCTTCATGCAGCAAAAACCAACACGAACTATCGCTGACGTGAACCAGTGCAGGGTAACACCACTCTTGATTCTGTACGCCATCACCTTTCATTTCAACATACGTTCTCTCGTTGGCAGTGTTCCATGTCTCCATCCAGCGTGTACTCGTTTTTGGAATCGTGTAGGATGTAAATTCATCCTTTACTATAAACGATCCTTTTGTCTCCGGAAATTCATAGCGAAAGGCAACCCCATCATTGTAAGCACGCAACACTATATTTATTTTTGCTTTAGCGGGTGTATCAAAGTAAAAAACTACTTCTGTTGCTGTATTGCTGCGCTTTGAACGTTTACCATGTATAGCTGTATATTCATCTTTTACCAACTGAGGTTGTCCTGTTTTACGCAACGTTAAGTTGTTTGAAAAATCCTGATCACTACGCGACAACCCCAGGTCTATACGCTCAATCACGTCAGCGGTTTTTCCGTTATTCAAGTAGTTTACCTTGAAGTACCAGCCTCCCTGCTCAGTTTTTTTTGATTCAATCAATTCAATCTTTATTTTCTGATTGGGCGATACCACCGTCTTCGTCTGGGAGTACGTGGTAAATGAAATAAACGTTAAAAGTATTACTACTCGCAGATTCATAGTTTTTAAAAAAGTCATTTTTAGTATACAGATATATACCCGTTATAGCGAAGAGGTCAACCATTCTTTGGCACCCGATTCATCAACAAAATACTTCCGCTGAATTTTTCTGGCGGCATCTCCTGCGTGAACAACAGCCATGGAAGCCCTTCCAAAAATATCTTCAGGAACGACATACGCTATTCTGTTAACACCTGCATCTACAAGTTTCCTATACCATACGTCACGAAGGTACTCCTCCGCCCCGGACGGATAAATTTTGACATGCTGGAGATTTATCATGCATCTATTCAAATTGTAAAACCGCAGCATTTCACAGGTATATTCTGTGAGGGCAACCACTTCTTCATAGCTAAAAAATCCATCGCACTTCAAATCTATACACGCGTGTTCCGGAACGTATATAGCACATCCGTTCTCGGTAATATGACTCTTCATTGTTAACTCTTTATTTTATTTCAGATATTCACACTGCGCTGCAAGTGTCGTTATCTGATTTGTATCTTAAATACAACAGCGATATCATTTGAAACAGACTTTGGTTTTTCAATCACCAGTTTATCGGAATATTGTTTCCACGAAAGTTTCTCTTTACTCCCCAGCATTTCGATATGCCTGATATTGACTTTGCCTTTACTTAATGACTTGATGGATATTTTATCAGCCGGAATACCCATTGTAGTAACATACAGTATATCTCCCTTTTTATTAAAGCGTATATCGCTGGCTGTAAGCTTTACTTTTCCTTCATTAAAGCCCTGTGCATTTACCGGGTTAGACGTTTCCGTAGACGGGCCTTCGCCATATACTTCCCACGGACGGGTATCAAAAATACTTTCGCTGTTTACGTTCATCCATGCTGCTATACCTTCCAGTATCGCTACTTCTTTATCGTCTATCGTGCCATCGCCACGAACGGGTATATTTAACAGCAGGTTCCCGTTTTTGCTTACGATATCCACCAGCATGTGAACAACCTCTCTGGCTGATTTATACTGCCCGTTTTCATAAATAGATCTTTTGTAGTGCCAGTCTCCTATACAGGTACAGGTTTGCCACGGGAGCTGTTCAATTTTATCAGCAGCACCACGCTCTACATCCCACACCATACATTTCTTCTGTTCCTCGTTCAACACTTTTCCAAACAGTACACCTTCCAGTTTACCCTGATGTGTTGCCATGTTATGATTATAGTAATGCGCTGCAATTTTTAGTCCTACATCACTTACAGGATATAGGGGAAGAACGGAGTCATCGAAGTAAAGAAGATCCGGATTGAACTGATCGATCAGATCAATTGTCCTTTTATAAAACTTGTCGCAGTATTCAACCGAAGGTATAGATGCGCCATTGTCCCAGTTCCATTGGTTCCACAGAGTATATATATTCTCACTGCCCTTACTCAACGGGTGATTTTGTGCATAGAGTTCTTGCGGATCGAGACCTTCCCACCAGGTTCCTTTGCCATCAGCCTTTGTGAGTCGGCCGTCATACGGAACTCCGGCAAGCGGACCATTCTTATCAGAACGCTGCGATGTTTCCAGCCACGTCCATGTATGGGATGCATGAACACTGAGTCCGAAGGGAAGATTATTATTTTTTGCTGCACGCGCCCAGCCTGCCACTATATCTTTCTTCGGACCAACATTTAGTGTATTCCAGGATTGATACTTGCTGTTCCACAGATCAAGATTATCATGATGATTGGCCATTGCGAAGAAGTACTGTGCTCCTGCCCTTTTATATAGTGCTACCAGTTTTTCAGGATCCCAGTTCTGCGCTTTCCAATCGTTAATCACTTCCTTGAAGCCTGCTTTTGACGGATGCCCATAATGGGCAACGTGCCATTTATAGGGATCACTGCCTTCATCGTACATGAACCGTGCATACCAATCCCCCTGCTCCGGCTGACATTGCGGCCCCCAGTGCGCCCATATACCAAACTTCGCATTGCGATACCACTCTGGAGTATTGTATTGTTTTAATGATTGCCACGTTGGTTCAAATTTACCAGCAGTCTTCAACTCATGGGGTTGACTCATGGCCTGCTGCAGAGAACCTAAGATAATGACTGCAAAAACTACAATTGAGACAGCTTTCATTTATAATTGATGATATATATAGTAGTACAGTGAAAATTGATCTATCACAAGACGGTGATATATAGTATATTTAGATCATGCATTCCGTAAAACCTGTTACGGTGACCTGAATGATGTGAGCACAATAGTTACTATACTTAGGACACATTGACGTTACCATCAATGTGTCCTTCCGATATAGCGATAATTTTTATTTCGTGCCTTCAATCAT
Source organism: Ohtaekwangia sp. (assembly GCF_036568665.1). Lineage (GTDB taxonomy): Bacteria > Bacteroidota > Bacteroidia > Cytophagales > Cyclobacteriaceae > Ohtaekwangia. The sequence goes on from NZ_DATCSD010000414.1 coordinate 4,647, forward strand.
ACATCCGGCACTGGCTGATCATCGTTTAAAAAGTTACTTTGTTCCCGCGATGATAGCATCGATCGTACGCTGATCTTTTACAGTAAGGGTTGACCTGTCCAGCGCAGCTCCTATATCCCACCAAAATGGAATCATACCACTTTGCCTTGCCTGCTTTGTTACCAGCGTTATCCAGTGATCTACAGAATTATTATGTGTCACCAGATCCTTCGGTTCATGTTTACTTCCGTCTCTTCTGTATGCGCCATACTCACCGATCAGTACCGGTATACCTTTATCTACAAATGCCTCCTTTACTCCCTTGAAGTCTCTCAGCTGTGAAGCCTCGTTCCCCCAGTCCCAGGCATCCAGAAAATTACGGTCAGGTTCAATAGAGGATTGATAGTCTTTACCCCAGTAATAAGCCATATTGCCCCAGTTCACATCATCATCCAGGATACAAAACTGCGATGGTGAGTAGTTATGCACTTCAACCATCAGGCGATTAGGCGTTGGGTCTTCAGGAAGTTTACTCATCAATTGAGGTGTCAGTGGCATGGATGTGCTTGGTCCCTGGAGAACAAGAACACGATAGCTATTTCTTCCGCCAGTCGAGCGAACAGCATTGACAAACGTCTGGTGATATCGCGCTAACATTTTCATCTCTTCCGCATTGTCAGCTCCCGGTTCGTTCGCGCTGGCAAACATTAAATGCTCATCGAAATCACGCATGCTTGTAGCAATCTGCTCCCATAATGCCTTTTGTTTCGCATTGATAGTATCCTGCACCGCTTTGCTTCCTTCCCAGCCTTTTTCCAACCAGCCTCCATCCCAATGGATATTCAGTAATACATATACATCATTGTTCACACAATAGCCCACTACTTCTTTTACTCTGTTCAACCATGCCTGATTAATGCGTTCGGTTTTTCTGTCATCAATATGACTCCAATCCCATTGACACGGAATACGAATGGCATTGAAGCCACTTTGTTTTACAAACTTTATGTAGTCTTCTGTAATTATAGGACTACCCCATCCCTGCTCATTATTAGGAGCTTCGAAGGTATTCCCGATATTCCAACCCAATTTCATTTTAGCAGCAAGCTCAACAGCGTTACTGTTCATGCCTGTTGCATCGGGTGCTTTTGGCGAAGTGTTATAGGATGGATATATAGTTGGTTCCTGCGACACGGTGATGCGTCTTCTCTGACCGTTGTTCGAGTCAACCACCAATACCGTAGAACGCTCATTACCCGTAGCATTTTTACTGGCAATAATTTGAATACTGGCACTACCGCTGTTACCGTTTACCTGACTTACCTGCAGCCATGCTTCAGCTGCATTTTGAATAGTCCAGCTATCGTTCGTGACAATAGAGAATTCCGATGTATCCCCTTCAGCGTTGAGCGAGAGTTCCAGTGGAGTTACCGTTAGCTCCGGTGTTACATCATCCTTCTTACAGGAAGCCAAAAAAGTAATCGCCATCAGTAATACTGAAGTCTTTAAAAAACTGGTAATCATGATTGATTGTTTAATGTTGAATGTCATTGTTTTCCGAAAGGGACTTTAGCTCACTATATTCATTTCATCCGGTTGATGCTGGTTACTGTTTTCCTATAGGGTAATCGTTGTACTGGCGATGGCCGCGCTTCCAAAAATATCATTGCCCATTTCAGATTTTTTTTACTATATATCATTCAATATAAATTTAGAAAGAGAACCTGCGGTATCCTGTAACAGGAAGCTCCGCAGGTTTTTACTTTACTGCTATAGGAATACTGGCTTTATCTTTTCACTACTCTGAAGTTATCGAAAGCAGCTTCTATACTTGTCGTTGTCTTCGTGCCGTAGTTATGCAGATAAAGATTCAGATAAGTTTTTCCGGTGGCAATGTTGAGTAGATCTGAAACTTTTGTTATAGGATCACCTTTACCGTCACCAAGGGTAGCATCCTTCTTACGGAAGGACGATAACGGAATTGTCACCGTTTGCCATCCGTCCGTTGTAAAAGCAGCGGATTCCTTAGCAGATATTTTCCAAGGCTCGTATAGCGCTAAATAGTCGCCTTTATCCGTCCTGATACAAAGCGTACCTCCGTTCCAGGGTTTCGTAACATTGATTTCAAATTTGAAGGCCCACTTATCTCCTGAATCATTGAGATTTCCGGACGGCACCCATGCATATTCACCCAGGCGAATGGCGTTGCCATCGCTACCCTCACCAGCCTTTAGCGCAACGCTTTTATATGTGATGTACTGCCCGGTTCCAATTCCATAATCAGCATTATAGGGAGGCCAACCTGTTGTGTTAGGGTCCGAGCTCCAGAGATCTACAGAGCCTCCCCACCATTGCCAACTGAAGTAATCACCCCATTCCAGATTACCTAAAATGCCCAGGCCACCGGCATTTATGAAGCCTATATCATTTACCTTGAATGCCGTGGAGAATGTTCCACCCGGAGTAACAACGGTTACCGTTCCGCTTTCCGTTAGCTTCGGTGATACAAACTTTACTGAATTACCATCCTCCGATTCTTCAAAGGAAGAAATTGTTACACCGGCAAATGTTATACTTTCAACGCTAACAAAATTATATCCGTACAGATATACCGCTTCACCTTCCTGGGGTATCTCATGCGAAATACTGGTAATTATAGGGGGGCCTACTATCCTTATTGAAAAATTACCGGTTCCAATTCCTGTCGTATAGCTGATCGTGTTGACGAGTGAAGCATCTCCACCGGATAAATTAGCAGGCACTTGTACGATCGTACTTGAATCAGTATATACCACGGTACTCAGATCAGCTGCTATACCCTGAAATCTTATATTCGTGGCATTGCTAAGATTAACCCCAACGATGTTGATTTGCTGCTCCGGAAAAACCCTGTCAATCATTTCTCCATCTGTATTTCGAACGTTAACAATAATGGGAGTACCGGTGACGATAATTTCATACGTGCTTATCCCGCCTTTACTAACTACAGTAATTACATTAAGCTTGTCTCTGGGCACTGACAGAAACGGAATAGGGGGCACCTGCACTACAAGCGTTTCATCGGTTGCAAAAGCACGATTGAATGTAGCGGGTATACTTCCAAAGTATACTTGTGATGCAGACGTCATATTTTTACCATGCAACACTACCCACTGGCCGTCATTTAACGATGTAATAATGGTATCGTCTGGCGAGGCGGCATAATTACGAACTTCATCAATGACAGGCACTCGCATATCATCGTCATCCTTGCAACCTGTGATGAACGTTAACATCACCACCGTGCACAAAAGCTGCAACATGCACAGGCGCATATATAGTATATTTTTCATAGTTGATTCCTCCAGTTTAATTAAAATGAATAAGGCACCGCAGGTTCCAGCAATAACGGGTTGGCCGTTATCTCAACAGAGGGTAAAGGCAACGTAAATGTATTCGGGTTAGCGGGTGTAATTACACCATAAGAATCTCCCGGAGTTACTTTACCTGTAGTACCGTCAATCTGAATGTTAACACGGCTATCTTCACCATTAAGACGCTCCAACGCCTTTGCCGGATTGTAATATGAAAGCCTGACGATATCAAACCAGTATTCACCTTCGCCCGCCAGCTCTATTCTTCTTTCTTTGAATAATATAGCTTCGTTAATCAAGCTGACTTCAGGGAGACCTGCCCTTCTTCTTATTTGATTAAAATACCCTACTGCCTGTGCATCGGAGGTTGTTCCATTATTACCCAGAACTGCTTCGACATAAACCAGGTATATATCTGCAAGTCTTAACAATATAGTATGCTCCGGAGAAGATGTATTGGTCATCAGCGGCAGATTAAGATCTTTCTCGTTACCTATAATATGCTTCTTTAAACCACTATTGCCATTGAATTTAAGACCCGTTTTTGTAACACCGTTTTCAACGTAACTTATATTCGTGTTTAATTCAGGGTACTTATCATTCTTATACATGAATGTGGCTTTGCGCCGCAGTGAATCAACTTCAATGGAGTCATTGGCAAGATCGAGGTATTGAAGGTACATATCGTACGTAGCTTCAATAGCAAAGAAACCACCACCCCCATTTATCTGTAACGCGTTGCTGTAAAGCTGGAGCATATTTCCCTGGTACCAACCTCCACCATTTGTTGGCCACTGGAGAGCAAACAGAGACTCTGCATTATCGTTGTTCTGATACTTGAAAACATCGGCATAGTCGGCCAGCAATGATAAACCGCTATTCTCACAAACATTACCAGCATAAAATTTAGCACTATCAAGAAGGTCCTGATTGCGCGTGCCACTTTGATTCAAGCCTGCCCATGTGAGATATACTTTCGATAGCAATCCTTGAGCTGACCATGTAACTACTCTGCCTTTATCCCATGTTGCCGGTAAATTTTTCCGCGCAAATGTCAAATCATTCGCAACAAACTGGTATACATCACTGGCGTGATTTTTATTTACCAACGGTTTATCAAATAGCTTTCTGTTGTCTTCAATGATGGGTACATCACGCCATAATCTTGTCAAAGTGAAATAAGCATAGGCACGCATAAACTTTGCCTCTGCAAGTGCTGCATTGACATCTTCTTTCGGGATATCACTTGCCGCTAATTCTTCTATGGCATGAATAGTGGTGTTGGCATGTGCTATTAAGTTGTACATCGTTCTCCATTCCGTTATCAAATTAGCGTTATAGCCATTGAGCGAAAAAGTATTTAGTTCAACTGCCGGCCCGTTGTATCCCAGTATCATGTTACCCCCCAGAACTTCACCTAATGGCAAATAGCAATCAGAAGACCATGCACCCCATATACTGCCACTATATAAAGAGGCCGTTGCCTTTTTCAGATCTGCAGCAGTTTTATAAAAATTATCGCTCGTTACTGCTGACAGTGCAGGACGATCTAAAAATGAATCACTGCACGATGCCAAAAGAACAGACGTAGCAAGCGATATATAGATTATTATAGATTTTGTCTTCATAGATTTCTATAATGATAAGTTTAAACCAAACGTGATTATTCTTGGCTGCGGATAATAGCCATCATCAATACCTGCATATAGCGGGTTCCATGATCCGATTTCAGGATCCATACCGGAATACTTGCTTATTATAAACAGGTTGGTAGCGCTTGCATACACCTTTAAAGATTTCAGGTGCATTTTTTGAGTCAGGCTATTCGAGAATGTATACCCTAAAGAAACGTTTTTAAGTTTCACAAATGAACCGTCTTCAACATAACGATTCGATACTCTTTGGTTTCCATTTGTTCTATCATTCCGGAGTCCGGGGATCTTCGTATCGGGATTGGTTACATATACATTGTTAACATCGGAAGCCGATCCGTTTGGATCGACCAACGCGAGTTTTGCATAATTTTTTACACCGGAGAAATAGGCTGTATTCCCTTGTGGGTCTTCGTGTGTCTCACGTGTTACATTGTATACTTTGTTTCCAATGTTGGAAGTGAAGAATATAGTTAAATCAAAATTCTTATAGGTAAAGGTGTTATTTAACCCCAATTGCACCTTCGGAAGTGGAGACCCCAGATAGGTTTGATCGCTTTCATCAATAATTCCGTCTCCATTCAAATCCTTGAACTTAAGATCGCCATACCAGATACTTCCGTTTGCATTGGCAAACGGAAGCGGTTGACCATTTCTCACCGGTCTTGCATGTGGCAAAATACCTTTTGCTTCATCACCCAGTACGTCTGTTGGAGTTGCAAAAACACCTTCTACTATATATCCATAAAATTCTCCCAACGATCTTCCCGGCACTGTTCTGGAATATGTAGTGCTAATGGAAGCATCCTTAGCATTTAATGCCGTTATTTTATTTTTGTTATGCGACACAGTAAGGTCAGTTCTCCAGGTCAAGTCTTTACCCCGGAGGTTATCAGAACTTATCTTAAAGTCGAACCCTTTGTTCTCCATGGAGCCTATATTTACATAGGGAGCTTTTAATGAACCCGGAGGCCATGATGAGGTAGCTGTTCCTGAATACAATGGCAATGTGATTTGCATAGCAAGATCATTCGTCTTGCGATGGTAAAAATCAACTGAGAAATTTATCCGCCAATTGAAGAAAGCTCCATCGAGACCGATGTTGTTATAAAAAGTCTGCTCCCATTTCAAATCAGGATTTCCAATATCATCATTCACCAACGCTACACCGCCAAGACCGGTAGACGCTGTAGTAAGCGTACTTGCATATGCATAATCTCTCCCGCCTGCCCGGTTGGTTAAACCTGAACTCAAACGCAGTTTCAATTCATCAACGATATTTACACTTTGAAAAAAGGCCTCGTTATTAATCTTCCATGCTACAGCTCCTGAATAGGATAGTATCCAACGATTTTGTTTAGCATACATAGAGTTTCCATCATAACGGGCATTGCCTGTAACCAGGTAGCGGTCGTTAATACCCAAATCCAGACGGCCGAAGTACGACTCTATTGAAGATTGACCCTTGCTGCCGCCGTTCGTTGCCGTTGCCGGATCACCTGCTCCAATGGTCTGAACTGCGTTTGTAGGAAAATCCATGCGTGATGCACTTAATTGTCTCGAGTAGTTTAATTGCCATTCATGTCCTCCCATGGCAGTCAATTTGTACTTCTCTCCAAACGAATGGTTATAGGTAAGAACAGTACTCATTTCTGAGTGATTGTAATCATTGTAGTCAGCGGTACCGTCATTCTTTCCTTTTATAAGGTTACCCATTACATAGGTTGGGTTAAAGCGGTCGCGGTTATAGATGGAATAGCTTCCCCCGATAGTATTTTTTAAGAGCAAGCCTTTTGCAAGGTCAGTTTCAATATAGGCGTTTGGATATACCTCCTTCCGGTTGGCCTCATCTTTATTAATTAATGCCAGCGCTAAAGGATTTTCTATTGGCGGCACCCAACCGTTGTTATTGTATGCGCCACCCCATGAACCATCGGAATTCTGCACAGCAATATCGGGGGTCATACTCAGCGCCCTCCCAATAACTCCTGAAGTTATAGCATTGACTTTATAGTCAATATTTACCAACTGAAGACCTGCGCCAATTCTCAACCACTTGGTTGTTTTATTATCCAGATTTAAACGGACAGACGTTCTGTCAAACTTAGTTCCGAAAGCAACGCCATCGTTTTGATGGTATGTTCCGGATAAATAGTAGTGCGTTTTTTCATCTCCGCCACTTAAAGAGATTGAATGCTCGCTGACACGCGATGTTCTGAATAACTCCCCTTGCCAGTCTGTTCCTTTACCTAAATACTGAGGATTCTGAAACTCAGGTCTGGCATCAAAACTCCACGTAGGATCTGCTGCCCTTGCGTTTAAGAAGGTTGCATGGTCACGCAAATCCAGAACCGGAAGTCTCTGCAGGAGTTGTTGAAATCCTGTATAATACTGATACGAAACTACTGGAGCTCCCTGCTTTCCTCTTTTGGTTTTGATTAAAATAACTCCATCGGATGCCTGGGATCCGTAGATTGCTGTAGAAGCTGCATCCTTTAGTACTTCAATAGACTCAATTTCAGATGCATTGATACCCGCTGTTGGATTCATACCACCATCTCTAGACCCGGCAGTGCTAAATCTTATACCATCGATTACATACAGGGGATTGCTGCCGCCCAGCGAAGTTATACCGCGAATTTGCACTGAGACACCACCACCGGGTTGTCCGGACACTTGCTGGACAACCATACCTGGCACTCTGCCTTGCAGCGCCTGCTCCAGGGTGCTGACATTCGTTCTTTTTAGCTCATCACCTCTAACGGAAGATATGGCGCCTGTCAGATCTTTTCTTTGCACTTCACCGTAGCCGATAGAAACTACGATCTCCTCAAGCGTTTGTACATCTTCCGCTAATTTAACATCCACAGCTGTCTGCTGTCCTACTACAATCTCCTGCTGCTTATATCCTATAAAGGAGATAACAATTATGTCATCGGGTCTCGCAGAGATTGTGAATACTCCTTCGGCATCGGTCACCGTTCCAATGGATGTACCTTTAACAAGCACACTGGCACCTGGTATGGCAGAACCTGATTCATCTCTCACTACACCGGTTAGTGTTTTCTGCGCCAGAGCATTAAGGCACATGAACATAATTAGTACAGCGATACCAAAACATCTGTAAAGCTTTTTCATCATAGAAATTTGGTTAGGTTAGGTGTTCAACTCTTACGCTGCTGTTCAATGCATCGGAATGTGAAGTCTTCGGGATCGATTCCGGGTGACAACATCTGTAATCGTTTGCAGTAAATTTATGGGCAGGAATGCCTTAAGGATGGTATTGAATCGTCTTGATCAGACGGTTTTAGCGTCTAGGCAGGGTGCCCAAACGTCTCGAACTTATGTATATCATTTTCACCCCAACTTAAGTTCAGCAAAAAGTAAAGCTTGGTTACGCGGAAGAAAGCCAGGTAAAGTTGATTCACAATTCCACCTGAAGCAGAACCATGAGCCATGCAACGATGAAAAAAATAACCATATACATGAATAATTCAAGAAATAGCAGAAGTCTTAATTTTCTTTTCAAGGGTAGTAGTATGGTTAGTCATCAAAAATATAGGTGTGCACCGTCTCTAAGAACGATCTGAAAAAAGTGGAACAATTCTCTACATATATAGTATCTCTGCTAATTTCTTCGCTTGCCACTGGCATACGCGGACGGCAGCACATGATATTGCTCTTTAAAATGACGAGCGAAGTATTTGGGATTGTTGAAACCTACACGATATGCAACTTCTGATACGGAAAGCTGACTCTTCTCAAGAAGCTGTGCCGCATGCTGCAAGCGAATGGAACGAATAAGTTCTAACGGAGCTTTACCGGTAAGCTCCTGTACCTTTCTGAAAAATTGAGCACGGCTTACACCCAGCTCGCGACTTAAGTCTAACACCGTAAGCTCGCTGTTAGCTATATTCTTTTCGATTGCCTCAATAACGCGCGCTATAAATTGTTCATCCAATGAAGTAATCTGGATCTCGCTTGCCTTGATTCCATTTTTCTTGGCCAGTAATTTATGCAGGTCTTTACGCACTGAAATCAGGTTACGGATTCTCGACTCCAGTATCGGAAAGCTGAACGGCTTGGGTATATAGTCGTCTGCTCCTACTTCAAATCCCTCCAGTCTTTGTTCTTCACCGGAACGAGCCGTGAGCAGGATAACGGGTATGTGACTTACACGCTGATCGGATTTGATTTTCTTGCAAAGTTCGGTACCATTCATGTCGGGCATCATCACATCGCTTACAATTAAATCCGGGTATTGCGAAAGAGCTTTCTTCCATCCTTCCTCTCCGGTTTCTGCTTCTATAACATCGTATGCCATTTTCAAGTTATCTTTCAGGTAGAAACGGAAATCTTCGTTATCCTCTACCAGCAATATCAGCGGCCTGCCATCCGATTTACCATTATCTTCTTTTGCGCCATCAGCTTCACTGTTCATTGGTTCACTTATGGTTTCATGCACAGCGGTAACAATTTTCTTCAGCGGCAACACTACTATAAATGAACTTCCTTTACCCACTTCACTTTCTACACGAATCGTTCCGCCATGTATTCGCACAAACTCTTTTGTTATAGCGAGTCCTATACCACTGCCCTGGTTCACAATAGAGCTTGGCAATTCATTTTGGAAGAAACGTTCAAAGATCAGTTCATGCTTCTCCGGAGAGATTCCAATTCCGGAATCCTTCACCACGATTTCAATGAGACTATTTTCGGAAGAATCTTTAACCTCTACCATCACGGATATCGATCCGTTACCCATAGTAAATTTGAAGGCGTTGGAAAGAAGATTGAACAATATCTTCTCAACTTTGTCGTGATCAAATATAGCTTCGAGTGAAGATGTATTGGACTCAAAGGTGAGCTTGATATTTTTTTTCTCCGACAGGTCTGCAAAAGAATAAACCGTTTCGCGAACGAACTGGATGATGTCTCCTTCGGATGGATGGAAGCGTATGTCCTGGACTTCCATTTTTCTGAAATCAAGAAGCTGGTTCACGAGATTTAACAACCGCTTTGTGTTCCGTTGAATGAGATCTATATTCTTTCGTTGCTCCGGTTCTTGTACTTGTTCACTCAGACTCTCCAGCGGAGACAGTATAAGTGAAAGCGGAGTTCTGAATTCATGACTCACGTTGGTAAAGAATTTCGTCTTCATCACGTCCAGCTCGCGCGATCGCATTGTTTCTTCCCGTTGTTGCCTGATTGCAAACTTCATGCGCTCGCCTTGCTGTATAAGCCTGCGCGTTATATAAAGTGCCGCAAACAGCAGGATCATATAGATCATATACGCTTTCCCTGATTTCCAGAATGGCGGCAGTACCTGGATGCGAAGTGAAATACCTTCTTCACTCCATTCACCGTCATTGTTGGTAGCGATAACGCGAAATGTATAGTTACCAGCGTTGAGATTTGTAAAGGTTACTCTCCGATTATTCGCATCGGCTGGCAGCCAATCTTCATTAAATCCTTCAAGTTTATATTTATACTTTATTTTTGACGGCTGCATAAAGTTGAGTGCGGCAAACTCTATAGAAAAAACATTGTCGCTTGCTTCCAATACTATAGAAGGATTGGTGGTAATGGAGGATGATAACGAAAAGTGATTATCGCCATCGTTCCTTCCGGGGCGTATACTTTTATTGAACAACTGAAAATCAGTGAACACAAGCCGTGGCACAGTTTTGCTGTGCCCTATATCTGCCGGCTTGAAAATATTGAATCCACCGTCTCCGCCAAACACCAGTTCTCCGGTTGTTAGTCTGAGAGATGCATTTTCATTGAACCGCTGACCTTGCAAACCGTCTGCTTCCGAGTAATTGGTAATACGGAGTCGAATGCTATCGCCAGATACTACTGGAACAGCGCAGGTAAGTCCGTTGGAAGTACCAAGCCATATCCGACCTTCGGCATCTTCTTCCATAGACATGATGGTGTTGTGAGGCAGCCCATCCTTTTCTGTGAAGTTGATAAACCGATTGGTTCCGTTTTGCCATACACTCAGCCCTCCTATGGTTCCGATCCACATGCGTCCTTTGGAATCTTCGAGTATCCCCAGAATAACATTGCTGCTAAGCGATGCCGGGTTGTTCTTCTCCGTTTCGAAATGAACAATATTTCCGGAATCCTTCATGAGTACATCAATCCCCAGCGATGTACCGAACCACATATTGCCTTTCGTATCTTCCTTAATGGTTGAAGTATAGCTTGAGAAAAGTGCTTTTTGCTGCGGGTGCGAATAGCGCGTAAACGTTTTTGTGCTTCTGTTAAAAAGATTAACACCTCCATCCAAGGTACCGATCCAAAGCTGATGCTTTGAATCTTCAAAGATCTCCCATACACTTCTATCCGAAAGACTCGAAGGATCTTCAGCACGGTGCTGATACCGGGTAAATTTATGTCCATCAAAACAGTTTAGCCCGCCAAAGAATGTACCGATCCACAGCTTGCCTTCGTGGTCCAGACACAAACTCACAATAATATCACTGCTGAGACTATTCGGGTCCTTTGGATTATGTCGGTACGTTGTAAACTTCCCAGTGCCTCTGTCGAAGTATATCAATCCGCCTCCGTCTGTTCCAAGCCACAGATTTCCCTTCTTGTCTTCTATAAAATAATCTATATCTTCAAAAGGTAAAGCAAACGGTTTGGAGTGCCGGTTATAAATCGGGAACCGCTCCATACTTTTATGAAAGAAGTTCAATCCTTTTTTAAAGGTACCGATCCAGATTATTCCGTCCGGATCTTTATACATCGTTGTAGCGGCATTGGCACTCAGCGTAGTGCCCATATCAGAATCGTGCGAAACATTGCGTATCGAAAAATTCTTTTTATCGAGTATATCAATGCCCTTGCTGGAGGAAGAAATCCATATATACCCCTGATCATCCTGTGCGAGTCCGGAAATCAGATCGGAGCTCAACGCTGTAGGCGTAGAATTTTTCTTGAAGTGGTAGATTTTATTTTCACTTGTTTTGTAATAGAATACACCTTCATCAAGATTGGATATATATCCCCAAAGATCTCCATCACGGTCAACCATCAACTCTGCGTATAATGATTTATTCACACGTAAAGAAGTCCGCAGGAAAGACGTTCTCTTCACCACGGTGAATTTTTCCTCCTTGAACACAGCATTCTCCAGAACGCCGTTTGCATGTGTTATCCAGTAACTTCCATCGGGATGATGTACAAGGGCTGTGATATTGTTGGTGCTGATGGTCGCGTTATCGTTATCAATATGCTTTACAGACCGCGTTGTCTTTTTTACTTCATTGTAACATACCAACCCGTTGTTTTTCAGCAACAGCCAGTAATTGTTGGCATTGTCATGGACTATATTTTCAACGTCAGCCGGATTGACTTTTACATTTTTATCAAGGAATTGAAAATCTGTTGAGAACGTTTCGGTCTCTGAATTATAGAAGCCGACTCCGCTGGCCGTTATAACGCCAAGCTCCCCTCCCGGTGCCGGGAACAGCCGTATTATATAATCGTTTGGCAGCGAAGAAGAGTCTGCAGGATCGTTGCGGTATATCTTGATTGAATAACCATCGAAGCGATTCAAACCAGACTCCGTTCCAATCCATACAAAGCCGGCTGCATCTTTATAGACTGACCTTATAAAGTTATGTGACAAGCCCTGGTGACTATCAATATGCATAAAGCGCTCCTGCCCGATTGCATTGCTGCCTGACAAAACCGACAGCAATACCACCCAGAACCAACGGGACCCGAAAAAACTGTTCTCTTTCACGACTTCATTGGATAGTTAAATCAATACTATATTCAACAGGACACTCAGTATCCGATCAACGTTGTCTCTTGCTAAAGATACAAATTGTCGTCATTCAATGCTGAGAATCCACGTATCACGGAAAGTATAGCGAGACATCCGCCTATATTCGTTGCAAAGCTTCTGTGCTTCTTCCTTCGTAGGCGGGGCATTGTTCATGTGAACTATATAATAATGTTTCGCAGGATAGTACGCCACCTCTGCCGGGTAATTTGCGCGTTTCAGATTAAACGCATATCTCTGGGCATATACGGCCGAGCGGAATGCTCCTACTACTACATAATGCCCCGGCAGTAACCCATTTCCGGAAAGTGATCGTACTGCGTCTTTATTTTGATCTCTGATTGCAACAGGTAGTATATCTGAGGCTGGCTCCGATTGCTCAACAACCTGCTGATGTTGAACGGTTGCCACCGGTGATGTCAATTTATCGGTGGCAGCGCTTTGCTCTTGTGTCACTATATTCTCATCAGTATTGGATGTACCGGATTCAATCGTCTCTGTAGACGTGTTTATATTCTTAATTTTCGTTTTTACTTCTGCCTTTCGTTTTTTCCCGAGTCGCGCGATCAATTGTACTTCATGTGTACCACCACCCAATGCACTTTTTTGGCCTGTCGCAAATTCATAGGCATATCCAAGTTTTAATTTGTCTTTGACATTCACTCCGGCAAAAGCAGCTGCACCATAGTTCTGGCGGTACGATGCACCAACCCATGCTATATTATTAATCTTCAACGAGCCTAAGCCTTCCAGTTGAGCACTTGTATTGTCGTTCGTGCGGTATATTATCATTGGCTCAAAAACAATTCGCTGGCTGAAGTATATACCATAGCTGACTGACGATATTGTATTGCGAACCTGGCTGATACCAACTTTATTAAAGCTGTTTTCAGAAGCAGCATACGTGTTGAAAAGACGCGGTATAGCAAAAGCAAGTTTAAAATTACCACGTTGATAATGCACGCCAAATTGCCCTGCCAACGATGAGGTTGTACCCACCACCGGATCATTTGCATAACCATCGCCTGCCTGAATAGACGCGCTGGTTACACCGGCAGACAATCCAAACGCGATCTTGTGATTATCATGAATATTATTTCCCAGGTATACCTGGTAGGCAAAGGTTGCCAGACCGGTAGTTGTTTTCAGCACACCGGCTTTATCCTGATAACCTGTAAAGGCCAGACCCGCCCGATAGCTTAAAGGTAAATGTATACTTAGTGTTCCCGTTGCTGGCGCGCCTTCAACGCCTGCCCATTGACTTCTATAGTTCAGATATACTTCCGTATAGCCGTCAGACGCTACGAACGATGGGTTGTATAAAAACGGATTCAGAAAGTAATGACTATATACCGGGCTTTGCTGCGCGTGTAGGGAGTACGTTACGGTAAGTAACGTACCCAAAACTACTATTCTAAAAAATGATTTCATTTAAGTCGGGCAATCGTTACGCTACCAGTTTGTTTTGCATTATCAGGATGACGGATGATATAGAAATATGCACCATCCGGAAGCGGCTTCCCGTTCGAAGTTCCATCCCACGGAGTGCTATACCCGGTAGAGGAATATACTTTTTGTCCCTGACGATTGTAGATTACTATTTCACAGCCATCCAGCAGGTAAGCGTTTTCAATGTTCCATGCTTCGGTGCTCATATCACCGTGGTTGTCTGGTGAAAACAGTTTTGGAATTTTTAAAGCAACCTCATCTATACCCTGAAAGTTGGCCTGAACAACTATATTGCTGTTCACCGTTACAGTTTGTGAAGCATCGGTTCCTGCTATATCACCACTCCAGCCGGTAAAAGTATATCCGGATGCTGCAACAGCTTCAATGGTTACTACCGTTCCTGATGTATAGGTACCTGTTCCGGTTACCGAACCTCCGGCTGACGGCACAACGGTAGCACGAAGCGTAAAGCTGGTGATGCTGAAATTGGCTGTGACGGTTTTGTTACTATTCATGGTTACTGTAACAGAAGCATGTGTTCCGGTCACATCACCACTCCAGCCGGTAAAGGTATAGCCTGCTGCCGGTGTTGCCGTGAGTGTTACCACACTGCCCGCATCATACGACCCGGCACCACTTACAGCACCACCATCCGATGGCGATGTTGTTATAGTTAGGGTATATTTCGTAGTGCTTGATTGCTTCTGAAAATTTGCCGTAACGTTTTTATCACCGTTCATCGTTACTGAAATGGAAGAAGCTGTTCCTGTAGCATCACCACTCCAACCGGTAAAGGTATAGCCTGCTGCCGGTGTCGCTGTTAACGTTGCTGTACTTCCTGAAGTATACGATCCTGCACCACTCACTGTACCACCCGCTGATGGCGATGCTGTAGCAGCAAGAGTATATTTGATTAATTGGAAGTTGGCTGTTACAGTTTTATTACCGTTCATAGTTACTGTAACAGATGGAGCTGTTCCGGCCGCATCTCCACTCCAGCCGGTAATGGTATAGCCCGCTGCCGGTGTTGCTGTTAATGTTGCTATACTTCCTGAAGTATACGATCCTGCACCACTCACTGCACCACCCGCTGATGGTGATGCTGTAGCAGTAAGGGTATATTTGATTACCTGGAAGTTGGCTGTAACAGTTTTATTACCGTTCATGGTTACAGTAATGGAAGGTGTACTTCCCGTTGCATCACCACTCCAACCCGTAAAGGTATAGCCCGCTGCCGGTGTTGCAGTGAGTGTTGCTGTGCTTCCGGCTGTATAAGAACCTGCTCCGCTTACTGTACCACCTGCTGCGGGTGAAGCTGTAGCAGTAAGAGTATATTTGATTGCCTGAAAGTTAGCTGTTACAGTTTTATTGCTGTTCATTGTTACGGTTACAGATGGAGCTGTTCCCGTTGCATCTCCACTCCAGCCAGTAAAGGTATAGCCCGCTGCCGGTGTTGCCGTAACGGTTACTTCCGTTCCTGCAACATAGGTTCCGGCTCCGCTCACGGTACCCCCTGTCGATGGCGATGCTGCTGTTTTAAGGGTATATTTAGGTGCCTCCCCTGCTATGAGACCTCTTCCTACCGTACACATGTATACCCGGCCGTATACATTCAGGTCGCCCATTACAAAATGTCCATTTCCGACTCCGCCCCATTCATGGGCATCGTCATTTATTTTCGTCCAGTCAACGCCCTGATTAACGGAGCGGTACATCCCTCTCACTCCCCCTACCGTTCCCCATATATATACCGCGGGATAAGTTTTGCCGGGAGCTGCCTTTCCGAATCCTACAGCCGCACAATCGCTGACCTTTGAAACCTTTGTCCAAGAAGCTCCGCTATTGGTAGTATATTTCAATCCGCCTCCGTATAAAGCGACCCACACGTGCCCTTCATTGCCGGGAACTGACCTTGCCCGAGGGGATCCATATTGACCCGGGTTAGATGCTGAAGCCGTAAAACTTACACCTTTATTTGTACTGACCCACAGTTTTCCTGAAGCAGGACTATAGATATAAAATTTGTTACCGTTGACATAGTCTGCTTGAGGAGCAGCGTCTTGAGCATCCGTAACGCCTGTGCTTGTCCATGTTGCTCCGTTGTCTGGTGAGTAATAAGTCGTACTCGAACCACCCGGGCAATGAAGTATTGTATTCCCGTCTCCCGACAGTGCTACTTTACCATAACCACCACTAACAGTAGAAGCCGTTGCAGTCCAGGTTGTCCCCTGATCATTGGAGTAATATAATTTATCAGTAGCTCTTACAACTTTATTGGTATTGTACACAGCATAGGCTATACCGTTATTGGTAACTACCGTGGGATGATGGTTTTTGGCCGGGTAAGCATATATATCTGTATATGCTGCTCCGTATTGATCCCCTACTGCTGATATAAATTTACCACCGGGAATACTTATAGCATCAAGCACTACTGTCTCTTCCATTCCCTTTACATCAGGTTTCCAGGTCGTAGGATTTGCATCAATATTGTCGCAGGTAAACAATCCATTCCCGGATGTAATTCTGATTTTCGAAGGGATCAGTGGGTCAAATTCGATCGATCCCCCCCAATGTATACCCGAATTATAAGCCATCCAACCTAAGCCATTGGTATTAAATTTACTGTCATGGGTTATTTTGTTTGTCCAGGTATTTCCTCCATCGGTTGTCAAGTAAATGAAGTCTCCCCAGGAACTACCGAATTGGTCGTTGTGGTATGCATTTGATGAGGCCACAACAATCCTGTTGGAATTTTTTGGATCCAAGGTTATTCCGGCATATCCTATTCCAGAGGCTGGTGTTATATCCGTGACAGCTAATGTGCTGGTATTAATTTTCAACACCTGTCCGTTGTTCATAGGCTCGAGGTAACCCGCTTCCTCACATTTCCTGCAACCATCAGGCCCCGTACCATTGCCATATGCTAAGTATAGTATATTTCCGGAGATAGCTGCTCTGTTAGGCATATATTGTTTCGGCAGCGTTGAAGACAGCTCCGAGAATGTCTTACCACCATCCGTACTTCTATAAAGATTTGTGTTCCACAGACGAGAGATGCCTATATATATATGTTGAGAGGCACCGCCCGAGGCGCTGTTCGGATCGAACAGAACAAAGGCAATTCCATTGTTATTGGCACCGGTGGTCGTCACTCCGTTCCAGGCCAGTGTCCACGTTTCACCAGCATCTGTACTCTTCCACAGTCCGTGTTTCCTGGTTCCACAAAACAATATGTTACTATTGTTGGGATCGACAACAAGTTTTTCTCCAGTTCCTCTTCCCTGACCATTGCCATGCGCAGTAAATTTATCTGTTACTTCAATAATCTTAAATGTATTGCCTTTATCAGAAGACTTTAATATGGCTGTTTTTCCATAGTTGAAATATTCGGTACCTGCATATATATATAGCATGTTTGGATTTTGCGGATCCAAAGCAAGCGCTTCTACACCCTGGTAGGTTAATTCATCCTCAGAATTCCAATCGAGCAAAGGAATCCATTTGGAACTTGCTGCGTCCCACCGGTAGGCACCTCCAACATCGGTGCGGCAGTAAACGTCTCCGGATGTTTTATGACCGATGATACCGGTTACATAACCTCCTCCCCCAAGCGCTACGTTGCCCCAGGTATACGCTTCGGTTTGAGATCGACCCTCCATCAAAGGAAGTACGAAAATCATAATTGCGAAGAGCGCCTTAAAGACTGCGGCAAAAATTGCGCGCATATATACAGGTATAAATATTCTCACGTTCATTCGTATTTTAAAAATTAAGCAGTAGTAAAAATCAACTGACGATAGACTATAGACGGTGATGTATACGTAGTGTTTTCTTTAAGGCTTATATGTTTTAATAGTTAGAACAGATTGAGACAGTCCGGGTGACGTGACTGTGAGTGTAACATCACCTATACCTTGTGTACTTCGAATAACAACCAACGCGCGTCCGTGCCACGCTTTGCGTGTGTTGCCTATATATAGCTCGTAATTTTTCAGATCGGCATTATCAACTCCGGCAATGATACCGGGTCCTTCAATTTGGAAATGCAGGCGATTGGCAGCAGTAGGTTGAAGTATACCATTCTTGTCCAAGATCTCTACTGTAACGTAACACAGGTCTTGTCCGTCCGCTGTTATTTCTTTTCGATCGGCCGTTACCTTTATGGTTGCAGCATCGCCTGCGGTCTGCAGCGTGGTCGATTCAACGTCCTTGCCATTCTCCACAGCAACAGCTTTTAATATACCGGCTGCATAGGGTACATCAAATGTAGCTTTATACTCTCGTTCGTGTGTTGTTGCACGTTCGCCAATCAGCGTGTTGTTCAGGTAAAGTTTAACCTTCGGATACCGGGAATATACTTCTACCTGTATAGTCTTGCCTTCAAATCCGGGCCAGTTCCAGCTCTCCCACGTTGGCCAAACCGACCACCATGTATCTTTGATTTCGAGCGGTTTCGGCTCGGGTTCACGAACGGCCATATATAGTTTCTCAGTATCATTATATAGCATGCTCCGGTAATGCGATATAGGTTTTCGCCAGCCAATCAAATCTACATCGCCACAGTATGCACCGTGCCACGGGAATAATTCATTATCCCAGTGTTGTCCCGGAGCTTCACCTGAATAATACCAGCGGCCTATACCCGACTCTCCTAAATAATCCAGGGCAGTCCACACAAAATCGCCAATGATATAGCTATTATTTTGTACCAGGTTCCAATTGGCAAAAGCATCGCGCGGGTATGATTCGGTTTGAACGATAATACGTGAAGGGTCTCGCACATGGTCGGCAGGTGCACTCTGCAAGTGATAATTATAGCCCGCTACATCATGCACATCCATGAGCGAATCAAGCAAGTCCCACGGTTTACCATTTTCCACTACAGCCGATGTAACAGGTCGCGATGGATCCATTCTCTTTACTTCGTCTGCCAGCATCTTCGCAGTTTTTGTAGCATCAGGAGTTCCTCTTTCGGGTATCTCATTCCCTGTGCTCCACATAATTATGGAAGGATGATTACGATCGCGCAGAACCATTGCTTCCAGATCACGCTTCCACCAGTCTTTAAAATACCGGGCATAATCAAATCTATTCTTGCCGATCTTCCAGCAGTCGAATGACTCATCCATTACCAATAAACCCAACCGATCGCAAGCATCGAGGAATGCTTCGGACGGTGGGTTGTGCGATGTTCGTACGGCATTGAAACCTGCAGCTTTCAGTAATTCAACTTTGCGTTCTTCGGCACGATCAAATGCAGCCGCCCCGAGGCAACCATTGTCATGATGCACGCAGCCACCGTTTAACTTTATAGTTTTACCATTAAGCTGAAAGCCACCTTGTGCGGTAAATTTTACTGCGCGTATACCAAAGCTGGTTTTCGTTTCATCTGCTATATTCTTACCCTTCAATACCTGGACCTTTGCCTGGTATAGATCAGGTGTTTCAGGAGACCACAACATGGGCTTCGCTATTGCCAGTGTCTGTAGAACTTCCTTTTCGCTATTTGCCGGGAGTTCTACTTTTACCTGACCGCTGCCTGCAGTTTTAGAATCTTTATTCAGAAGAGAAATTTTAACAACCACTTGCTGAACAGACGATGTTTCGTTTTTCACAAGCGTCTTTACCTGTACGGTTGCTTTTTGCGAAGTGACCTGGGGAGTAGCAACGGCAACACCCCATTGCGCTACATGCACCGGGTCTGTAACCATCATCCAAACATGCCGATATATACCGGAACCGCTATACCAGCGGCTGTTCACATGTTGCGAATTATCAACCCAAACTGCCATTACATTCTCCTTACCGAATGCTATATAAGGCGTAAGATCATAACTGAACGATGAATAGCCATAGGGATAAACGCCTAAAGATTTTCCATTGATAAAAACTTCGGAGTTCATGTAAACGCCTTCGAAGTATATAGATACTTTTTTAGTTTCCCATTCTGCCGGAACGTTGAAAGTCTTCCGGTACCATGCTTTACCTGCAGGAAAGTATCCACCGCCTCCTGCTGTCGGATTTTTTGGAGCAATTTCACCTTCTATACTCCAGTCGTGAGGCAAATCGAGTTTACGCCAGTTCGCATCGTTATAGGTTGCTATACTGGCCGCTGCTGTATCACCGGGAAAAAACTTCCAGTCGTTATCAAACAATTGTTTTCGCTCATGTATACCCTGATGCTGCGCTAAACCCGAAATGCTGCTCGTGACAAGAGAAAGCACCAGGATATATACTCTGAGATAACTATAATTATTACATGTATTGAACATCCGCATATATATTCTATGATCTTATATAGATGGTTTATACTTTATGAACAACAAGGCTTCTATTTTGACTCTATAACCGCCACATCCCATGCCTTTAGTGTCAGCGGCTTTCCTTTTTGAATCGGCAGGTTGGTGAGCAGGTTAATACCATCAGTGTATTGGTAAGAAAACGACTGTTCAACCGCTGAGAAATTATAATAGAAGTGAAGATTCTTCCCGCTGTTGCTTATACCATGCTTTACCTTTATTCGATCCGGCAGCGCGTGATCAGCAAGAAGACTTCGCTCACCCAACACGGATGCCAGTATACTTTTTATGATACTTTCGGAAGGTATAGTTCCAAAGTATGTCATCGCGCCTTTGCCGCTGTTATTTGTTACTATAGCCGGATATACTCCGAAAAAAGGATGATCATAAAATGCGAGCGGTCTGGCCGTGGTCGTTTGCAAAAACTCCGCCCATTGCTCGGTATAATTCTGATCTTTCACCTGGAACGGATCACCTTTTAATGGAACAGGCGAACGCAAGTTTGAAAACTCCTGGTATGTAAACCCTGCCACGTCAGCAAGACCGCCAGGCATTGTCTGATAGCGCACCGCTGAGTATTCGTCACAAAAACCACTCTTTACAGTGGCAATAAGATGCCCGCCATTTTTAACGTATGCATGAAGCCTGTTTAACATCGAATCACTGGCTATATATAGCGATGGCACGATCAGCACATCGTAGCGACTCAGATCTTCCGTGTTATCAAAGACAAAATCTACTTCAACATTGAGATCGTACAAGGCTTTATAAAACCTGGCGAGTATCTTTTGATATGCACCATCGGCATCCCAGGGTCCGGTTTCAGGACCTTTGAAGTTGTTATCAAAGCGTTGAAGGTTAAGCGCAATATCCGAGTCTTCGCTGAAAAGAATTGCTACTTTATTATTCTTCGTAATGTTCACCAGCTTTTTGCCGAGCCTTTCACGCTCGCGACCGATACTGCTTATCTCTCTATATATTCTTCCGGGCTTCAGATCATGCGGAAGAATACCTCTCCAGTATTGCTCTATACCATTGTGTAACGAGTGCCAATGCCAATATGAAACCAGGTTGGCACCTGAACCTATATGAGCATAGTAATTTAGTCTGAGCTGTCCATCGTAAGGAGGAAACTGTTCTTTTGAATTCCAGCCGATCGAAGCAGCGTTGGTTTCCGGAACCAGGTAATTTTTTCTTTTTAAGGAACGCGTAAAGTCGCCCTGCATGGCAATGCGCACCCCATCGGACTTATCCTGATCGTAGTGGTATATATTTACACCGGCATAATCAAGTATAGCGGAAATAGCTTTCTGATCTAAGTCACCGCGAAGTGCCCCGGCAAAATCGTGCATCACAAATTGAGAAGGTCCTTTATACGTTCTCACAATAGCCGCCTGCCACGATAGGAAGTCCGTTACGGTTACACGCTGATAGCGTGACCACTCCAATCTATATCCGGGATGATTGAATCCGCTGGCCGGGTGTAATTCATCCCAATTGTTGATGGCCTGTCCCCAATAGTTGAGTCCCCATACTTTATTTACCTTGTCAACAGTCTCAAATTTTCTCTTTAGATACTCTATATATTTTACGTGGTTATCCCGCGCGTCCGGCCACTTGGAGTGCGTCTCATTGTCAATCTGGTAGCCGATCACTGCCGGATGTGTTTTATAGTGCTCTACAATTTTTTTTATAATCCGTTGACTATAGTACAGGTATATAGGATTAGTGAGGTCTACATTTTGCCGGATTCCATATTTAAGTCGCTGCCCGTTCTCCTGCATAGCCGTTATCTCGGGATACTTTTGGTATAACCATACGGGAATGGAATAGGTAGGTGTACCCATTATTACTTTAATACCAGCCTTGTGCATGGCATTTACCACTCTGTCTATCCATGCAAACTCAAACTCTCCGTCACGCGGCTCCCATAACTGCCAGGTAGACTCCCCTAACCGAACGTAGTTAATGCCGGCTTCTTTCATTAACCGAACGTCTTCTTCAAGTCGCTCGTAGGGCATATACTCGTGGTAGTAGGCCACTCCAAATAAGATCTCATCAAATGCATAAGGCTGTGCGCGGGTTATCAAACTGCTGGCCATACAAATCAAAAGAAGCAATCCGATTACGCAATTTTTGAAACATGTCGTAAGCGTCACCCGGGCGTCTAACAAAGTAGTGATCATGTCAATCAGTATAGCTTTAGGTAATCCCTGTTGTTTTTTGGGAGGGGAAAGTAAAGTGTTCCGGGACTTACAGACGGGTTCCAAAGATCGCAGATTAGGTCACCAATAGTCTCCGTTGTGTAAAACGGTACATTTCAGATAAAACACTTGTAAGATTTATACCTTATGCGCGGCAACCATGTATAATGATAAAGCGAATGCCGTGGTATATGAAGGATATCCTGTCAACATCCGTCACTGGCATATCACCGAGCGGAGTAATATTTAAGACGTTTTAGTTAGTAAGAAACAATGATCTCAGAAAGGTGCATGAATCGTCTCGAAAGAAATTATTCTGTATCCGCCAACTTTTTTGTATCCCTGCATTTTTTTGTATTGGCTTCGAGGGTCTCGATGTTTGCAAGGTATTCTATAAATCCACAGCAAAGCGGATTTAGGCAGTATCCATCATGCTAACATTGAAAAGATGCAACGAATCAATCTGAAGAAAAATCTGATCAAAGTATTATTGATCTTATTGACGGCATTGCTTATCGCCAATTGCGTATTAACGTTTCTCAATGGTAATACGATTGTAGAGAATAATGTCCTGCGGGAGCGGACAGAACAAATAAAACGGAATACAGAACACATCATTGGCGACATTGTTCACGGTGCCGATCTGGCGGTGCGCGGTTATGCACTGACAAAAAGCGACAAACTCTCTGAGCCCCTCAGGATCGCCATGGTATATAAAGACTCTTTGTTTATAGGACTAAAGCGTCAACTCGGTGCTCAGGAATATGACACGTCAAGCCTGCATGAAATTAGGACAGCCGTTGACGACTATCTGGCCTTTTCAAACGAGATGATCGAACTGGCACGTCAAGACAGCATGCAGAAATTTACCGCTATATTAAATGAAGACCGTGGATATGATTTATGGAAAAAATATATGGCGTTCAGAGAACCCCTGTTTACGTATGAAGACACACTCAATAAAGAAGCCGAAAACCGTTATATAGCCGCGCTCGGTGACAACAGACTCATTGTTATTGTGTTGTTACTTATTGGTGTACCCACCATGATCTATATAATAAAACGCCTGAGCCGGGACGAAAAACGGCTTACAGCATTGCTCCTTAATCTTGACCAACAGAACCGCCAGTATATATTTGATAATGGCTCTTCGCTGGACGTGAATGACATTGACCATGTTATTGAGAATTCGATTCAGAATTTCAAGAAAGCCAATACGTTTATCACCAATATAGCGAACGGAAACTATAGCGTTGAGTGGGAAACACTTCATGACGGGAATCGTTCGTTGAATGAAAGTAATCTGGCAGGAAACCTCATTCGGATGAAAAATCATTTAAATGAGAGTAAACTCAGCAATGAGAAGCGCGAATGGGGTGTATCGGGGTTGGCAGAGCTGATGACGTTAATCCAAAATCAACGCGACATTAAAGAGCTTAGTAGCAGTGTTGTTAAATATATAGTGCGCTATACAAAATCAAATCAAGCCTGCATGTTTGTAGTACCCGTAGAACAAGACTGTAATAACGATTATCTGCAGTTGGTGGCGTGCTATGCCTGGGACAGAAAGCGTTATGTAAACATGAAGATGCAAAAGCGCGAAGGACTTATCGGACAATGCTGGCATGAGGCTGAACCTATACTCCTCACAAACGTACCGGAAGATTACATACAAATTTCGTCAGGCCTGGGTGATGCATCGCCCCGGAGCGTCTATATTACGCCGATAAAAATGAATAACGTAGTGTATGGTGTTCTCGAACTGGCATCCTTCAGCAGGTTTGAAGAACACGAAATCGACTTTATCAACAAAGCATGTGAAAGTATAGCAGCCTGTATTTTTGCCGTGAAAATGACTGAGCGAACAGATATACTGTTGTCTCAATATACGAGTCAAATCAAATCGCTGCAATCAGAACTAAAAATGCTTAAAGAGTTAAATCAGTCGCTGGTGGAAGTATAACAAACTATCCTTTAAAGGATCCACAAAGAATCGTCCTGAGTACTGTACTAGCATTCCATAACAAACAATCGGGCACCGCAGTGTCCATGTTATATATATGCGACTATGCTCCTGCGCAGAAGCTTGGCTGCTGCGCAGCGCATGTATACCGATACTTTTTAATGCCCTCTTTGAGATTTTAGCGTACCACCCCTCCCCTTCGAAATACGCTACCTTTCGCGATGCTCGATTCTATATTTAAGAATGCGGCATCGCTTTTTTTATTACTTCAGCATAATTCATGATCACATTACAATTTATAAACACCCATTACATTTAATTAAACTATATGAACGACTCAGCAATCAGGTTACTGAAAAAGATAGGCTGCACAATTTCACTTACATTGATCGTGTACACACAAATTTTCAGTCAGGTTATCGATTCAACATTATTATTGCCAGACAAGGACATGCAGTGGTGGAAAGATGCCAAGTTCGGTCTCTTTATTCACTATGGATTATATGCTGTACACGGCAGAGGTGAATGGGCAATGTTCAGCGAGTATATGAATATCAGTGAATACGAAAAACTCAGAGATAAATTCAACTATAAACAGGATGCGCCAAAACATTGGGTGGAAATTGCGCAGAAAGCAGGCTGTGAGTATATGGTTGTTACAACGCGTCACCATGATGGATTCAGTTTGTTCGACACCGGATTTGGCGACTATGATGCTGTGAACAGCGCGGCCGGACGAGACGTTATAAAAGATTACGCAGATGCCGCGCATGGTGCAGGAATGAAAATGGGATTTTATTACTCTCCGTTAGACTGGCGATACCCGGGCTTCTTCTTCCCGGAGATGTATCGCGCCAGTGCCGAGGAAATGAAAAAGCAGACGTACACGCAGGTAAAAGAGTTACTCACGAATTATGGCAAAGTAGATATACTGTGGTATGATGGCGGAGAAGATTTCTGGCTTGGTCATGGCGGAATTGTTTGGGAAGGCGGGCAATGGAAAACAAGACGACCTGATAAACCTTATACCGGGAGTTTTAGTTGGGAGCCGGTGAAGCTTAATACGATGGTAAGAAAATTACAGCCACAGGTTGTTATCAGCGAACGCAGCGGATGGATGGGTGACTTCGTGACAAGAGAAAACTCGTTCGGTAAAAAGCCCAACAGGCCGTGGGAGTTTTGTACAAATCTCGGAGGAAGTGCGTGGGGCTGGACACCCCAGGCGAAGGACCAGGTACTGTCGGCCGACAGCGCAACTCAACTACTTGTAAAAGTTGTATGCATGGGCGGCAATCTTCTTCTTAATGTTGGTCCGATGGCTACTGGCGAGATCGAAGAAATACAAGCACAAAGACTTGAAGAGATTGGAACATTTTTGAAAAAGAATGGCGAAAGTATATATGGTACAACCGGTGGTGTTTATGATGATGCCTGGGGAGGAACCACCCTTACGGAGAAAGCCATTTATGTACATATACTGAAAGCCCCGGTGGATGGAAAAATAAGTATACCGGCTCACAACAAAAAAATTGCTTCGGCTGTCATACTTAATACCAAAGAAAAAATCAGGTTCAAACAAACCACTAACGGCATTGAACTATTAGATTTACCAGCAACCCAAAAGGTTGCAGATACTATTATTAAAGTAAGCCTTAAGTAAAAAGGAAGATCGATAATAGGGCCCGAGACATTTCTATATTCTTATTAACGAGATATAGTGCATTATGCCTTGTTGCAATCTATATTCGTAAAATTATCGGATTACCAAGTATACAACTGAAATGACTTCTTCTTCTAAAAAACACAGCGTACTCGCACGACTGTTCTTTTTCTGTTTTGCTTTGGCAGGGACATCGTCCCGCGCGCAGCTTGTTACTATACCTGTTGAGACACATAGTAATGCCCTCGTGTTGCAGGCTGATGAAAAAAAGAATTTCAATATTGTATACTTCGGTGAAAAACTGCAGAATAGCAGTGAATATATAAATGCTCCCCGGGTATACCGGCAAACCGGAGACTATACTGATCTGCTTCACGCTTCTTATGCACCTTCAGGCTCCAGAAATTTAACAGAGCCTGCCATCACCGTTATTCATGCCGATGGCAATACTTCGCTTGACCTGCGCTATATAAGCCACAAGGTTGAAAAAGTGAGCGACAACATTTCAGTACTCAGCGTAGTGTTGAAAGACCCGGTATATGATTTCCAGGTGGTGCAATACTTCAAGACATATTTCGCTGAAGATGTAATTGAGCAGTGGAGTGTTATCTCACACCAGGAGAAAAAAGATGTAACGCTGCAAAAGTATGCATCGGGTATTGTACACATGACAGCCGGAAGTTACTGGCTTACACAATACCACGGTGACTGGGCCAAAGAGATGCAGCCCGAAGTCTCAAAGATTACACACGGTATAAAAACGCTTGATTCAAAATTAGGAACCCGAGCCAACTTGTTTCAACCCTCTGTATTTATGGTATCGCTCGATAAACCGGCAACGGAGGATGAAGGTACTGTGCTGTATGGTGGTCTGGAGTGGAGCGGTAATTTCAGGGTTGACATGGAGCTTGATCCGCAGGACAATCTTCGCATCATCGCAGGCATCAATAATTTTGCTTCGCCCTATATATTAAAACCAAAGGAAGAATTCAGAACACCGGCTTTCCTGTACCTGTTGTCTCATCATGGTAAAGGAGAAGCAAGTCGCAAGATGCATGCATGGGCTCGTAAGTATAAATTACTCGATGGCGAGGGCAATCGATTAACGTTGCTCAACAACTGGGAAGCAACCTATTTTGATTTCAACGAGCAGAAACTTTTCAAGCTGCTGAAAGATACCAAAGAACTTGGTGTTGATCTCTTCCTGTTAGATGATGGATGGTTTGCCAATAAATATCCGCGCAATGGCGACACGGCCGGTCTCGGTGATTGGGATGAGAACAAATCAAAACTACCAAACGGTATAGCATCGCTGGTGAAAGAAGCTAAGAACAACCAGGTTAAGTTCGGTATATGGATTGAACCGGAAATGGTAAATCCAAAGAGCGAACTATATGAGAAGCATCCGGAGTGGGTAATCAAACAACCCCAAAGAGAAGAACATTATTTTCGTAATCAGTTGGTGTTGGACCTGACCAATGCCGCTGTACAGGATTTTGTTTTTAAAGTAGTGGATGATCTGTTCGTAAAAAATCCGGAGTTAGCCTATATCAAATGGGACTGCAACGCGGTGATCTTTAATGCATACTCCGCTTCATTAAAAAATCAGACACACCTGTACGTTGATTATGTAAGAGGACTATATAAAGTATTGGAAAGAATCCGTGCCAAATATCCGAAAGTACCGATGATGCTTTGTTCAGGCGGTGGTGGTCGTGTAGACTATGCAGCATTGCAATACTTCACCGAGTTCTGGCCGAGTGATAATACCGACCCGCTCGAACGCATCTATATACAATGGGAGTATTCACATTTCTACCCGGCTATAGCAACATCCAACCACGTAACCGAGTGGGGCAAGCAACCCCTGAAGTTCAGAGTAGATGTAGCGATGATGGGTAAACTGGGCTTCGATATAGTAGTACATGATCTGCCGGAGAAAGATCTGAAGTTCTGCCAGGAAGCTATACAAAATTATAATGCGCTCAAGTCTGTAATCTGGCAGGGCGATCTGTATCGTTTAGCTGATCCGAAAGAGCAAAGTATAGCATCGTTACTATATGTGCAGAGCGACAAACGCAAGGCTGTGCTGTTCAATTACCTGGTGAAGAATCGCTATGGAGAAGGCAGTATACTTCCTGTAAAACTGAAAGGTCTGGACGCAACCAAACGCTATAAAATACGGGAGACGAATCTATATCCCGGCACACAATCGTCCATCAATCCGGAGCAGATTTATTCCGGAGATTTCCTGATGAAAGTTGGTTTTAATCCCGATGTTAACAATGGGAGAAAAAGCGTAGTGCTGGTAATCGAAGAAGTCGCCAGGTAAAAGCAAAAAAATGCAGACATAGTATACTTGCCACGGTATACTATATCTGCTTATAGGTTGACAGGCTTCTGGCAAATTTGTTACTGCATATACTACTCGCAGGGAATTTTCATGATAATGATTATCATCACGGTTACTTCCCATATGAGCATTTCCGCCACTTCTTAAATTTTCACATTTAATGCGAGATTAAACATACTTCCCAGTTGACTAAAATGATAACCATCGTAGGTCATTCGGGAATATCGCTGATTAAACGTAACCAGGTTAGACTGAACCTTGACCGCTGCAGGGTCATTCAGAATTGCATTGCCTTCAGCATTGAGCGCAACAAATTTCCATTCAGGCAAAACGTTAAAAATATTGTTGGCATTAAACGTTACTGAAACAGCATCATCAAACTGGTAGCTTATGCCGAGATCGGTAACCACTTTCGTTAAAAACTCTATTTGAAGATTATCACTCATACCGTCATTTCTGAATTTGGTTGGTCCGAATGCAGTATTTGTTAAGGTGAAGTTAAACTTGCCAAGTGTATAGTCTGCTCCAAGTATTACCTTGTATTTTGGACGCGATGTAAACATCAATGCTTCCTGTGTAGCATTCAATACGGTCTGTCCTGCCTCAGCAATTATCGCTGGGTTTTTCACATTGCCTTCTCTTTTGTTTTCCAACGTATAATTACCTGCCAGATTAAATCTCAACGTACCACTTCCAACAGCAACGTTCCTGTAACTTGCAACGAAATCAATACCTGCCGTGCGTGTATCCAGGGAGTTGGCAAAGAAGCTGAGTCCTACAATATTATTACTCGCCAGCACTTGATCTAAACGGGCATCCGGATTACCGCTTGGCCCTATATTATTACCCAGTACAATTCTGTTTTTTACTTTTATGTTGTAATAATCAATCGTGAAATTAAAATGCTCACCAGACTTTGCTCCTATACCGATTGTAAAGTTCGTGGACTTCTCTGCGTCAAGCTTAGGAACGCCAACGAGTTTTGCCTGCGGTGATACGTTGTTAACAAGACCGGAAACCTGAATACCTTCACCCGGCACAAAACCATATTGAGTTTTCTGAACATTTATCTGGTGCAATGAAGGAGCTCGGAAACCGGTTGAGACAGAGCCTCGCAGAGTAATCTTGTCATCCAGCAATTTATAGCGCGTGCTGAACTTGTATACAAAGGCATCACCGAAGTCGCTATAATCTTCATAACGTCCCGCAGCATTCACCATGAAATTTTTGGTAAAGTCAATACCAACATCCACGTAGCCGCCAAAGTTGTATCGATCTGCTTTGAAAGAATTTTCTGCACTGTTGCCTGCGAACGAGTCTGCGCCACCGGCTTCGTAAGATGCAAGATCGCCCCTGATGATCTCAAAATTTTCAGATCGGAATTCAGAGCCGAATGCTATATGTACTTTCTCGGCAACTGTCCTCGATATATCTACATTGCCTACATAGTGAGAAAAGCTATACCCGCCTGCCCTGAATATGATCGGGCTCTTTTCTCTATACAATACATTTCCCTGTGAATCCGTAAGCCCTGCCGTATTTCTGTTGACAGAATTGGAGACCGTATATAATTGTTTGTTTCCTCCGGTTGTAAAACTCACATCGGTATTCCATCCGTTTTTGTTTGTTCTGAAACCAACGGTGCTATTATAGTCATTCAGGTCGCCATCAAATGTAGGAAGGTACCCCATGTATTGTTCTCCTGCAGGAGTTAACAAACCATAATCTGTTGTTCGCCAATACGGAGTTCTATAGTTGGCGAAGCTGTTTACTTTTTTATAAACATAGGCGGCATTGAAATATAGCTCTGCATGTTCGCTAATATCAAAACCTCCGTTTACCAGGAATTTGGAAGCGGCCGTTGCCGGTGATCCGTTGATGTTACCGGCATCCGGTTTAACAGCCAGGAAAGCTTTTACCTGGTTTATATCAGCACCAAAGTCAGACGCTTCACCTTCTGCGTCTACTCTACCCGGGCGATTGGCAAGACCGACTTTTGACAGATCGATTGTATAGTTAATATATCCTTTGCCGGAGAGATTTATA
>NZ_DATCSD010000415.1:0-18033 GCF_036568665.1 Ohtaekwangia sp.
CAGAAACAAGTATAGATCCCACCTATAGATACTATGATAACTACAGGAATGTAATGCAAACCGGTAAATCGTTCGATAATTACCTGAGCGTTTCCGGAGGCAACGATGTGGCTACGTTCTATACTTCGGTTACCAATACAAAACAGACGGGTGTAATTCCTTCCAGTTCGTGGAACCGTACTTCCGCGAAACTATCAGGTACATTGAACTTCAAGAATAAATTTACCGTGTCTGGCTCGTTCACCTATTCCAATTCCGGTGGCGATCGAGTACCGGGCGATCGTTTTGGAGAGACACTGATGTACTATCCAACCTCCAGCGATGCTACAGACTATATTAAGCCAGACGGCACCCAGAAATATATAGGGCTGTCGGATAATCCTCTATATGCCGCCAAGTACTGGACGTATGAGGATGATGTTGATCGCATTATTGGTAATTTGTCGTTCTCCTATAAACCGGTATCGTGGCTGAGCCTGAACTATAGGGCCGGTTCTGATTTTTATTCGGATTTCCGCGAAGAGATATTGCCGGGGCCGAAGGGTATAGAAGGCGAAACTCCGCTGAGTACCACAGGCTATATCGAACATACGCGTATTCTTAATCGCGTGCTCAACTCTAACTTCTTTGCAGAAATAAACAGGCAACTGGTGCCCGATCTGAAAGCTACGTTGCGTGTAGGGCAGGAGTTGTTTCAGGAAGACAAGAATAAACTCATCAACACCGGTAATAATTTTGTTATACCGGAATATTATCAGTTCAACAACGTAACCGAAATACTCACGGAACAGGAGAAGCGCCAGCGCAGACTTATCGGTGTATATGGCGACCTGATGCTGAACTATAAGGATTATCTATACCTGAATGTAACCGGCCGTAATGACTGGACTTCTACGTTGCCCAAGGGAAATAATTCATTCTTTTATCCTTCGGTAAATCTGAGTTTTGTATTTAACGATGCGTTGTCGTTACCGCGTGCTATATCTTTTGGAAAGATACGCGGTTCGTATGGCCAGGTGGGTAAAGATACTGATCCTTACCTCACGTCTACAACCTATGCCAAGACAGAAGGCTTTCCGCTGAACGGACAAGTTGGTTTTACGCGCAACCAGATTAAAGGCAGCGAGAACCTGAAGCCCGAGCGCACTACCAACATGGAGATAGGAGCAGAGATGAAATTTCTGGAGAACCGTGTAGGCTTTGAGGTAACCCTATATAAAGCAAACAGCCGCGACCAGATATTTCGTGTGCCGGTATCTAATGCTACAGGCTACACGCGCTTTGTAGCCAATGCAGGTGAGATTGAGAATCGAGGTATAGAGTTAACCTTAAAAGGAGCACCGGTGCGTGCTGCAGATTTTTCGTGGGATGTTACATTGAACTTTACGAAGAACAGAAATCGCGTAGTAGATCTGGCAGAAGGATTTGAAGGCGGCTTCCCTATAGGAACACAGTTTGGTTATTCGGGCAGCACCGTTACCATGTCGCTTACCGAAGGAGCAGCGTATGGTAATTTATACGGCACCAGTTTTCAACGTTACTATGGAACAGCCGGAACACCGGAAAGACTAGCTTACCTGGATCGTGACAAACCTCTGCTTATTGGCGCAGATGGTTTTCCCGTCAGGAATACATCTCAACTTGTTGTAGGAAATGCACAACCGAAATGGCTTGCCGGTTTGCGGAATGATTTCCGGTATAAAGGATTTAGCCTGGCGGTAATCATTGATGTTCGCTGGGGAATCGATCAGTATAATCAGTATAGTAATTTTCTCACCGCCTTTGGTAAAGAAGCTTTTACCGCCAATCGTAATGATGTAGTGGTGTTTGATGGTTATTTATCCGATGGTACAAAGAATACAAAACCCGTATGGCTGGGGCAAGGTATAGGTCCGGATGGTGTAAACTATGGCGATGGATTTTACAGGAATACATTACGAAGATTGTCTGAACCATTCGTGCAGGACGCATCGTTCGTAAAGCTGCGCAGTGCCAGTTTCTCCTATAGTCTGCCGCCTGCTATACTTTCCAAAACTCCGTTTCAGGCGGCTACACTTTCTGCCAGTGTCAATAATATTATACTGTGGACTCCCTGGAATGGTTATGATCCTGAATCCTTCAGCGGTGGCGCAGGTACAAACGTGACTGGTTTCTCCGGACTGGATTATCCGGGCGTTGCCACTACGGTATTTTCATTAAACCTCACACTTTAATGCCATGGATATGAAAAGATATACTCACTATATATATACTCTGCTGGCGACAATAGGTCTGGTTAGTTGCAGTGATTACCTCGATATTAACGATAATCCCAACGAACCCACAACGGTACCCCTGAGTGCATTGATGGCTACTACATCTTTTAACACAGGCGATAATATACAGGCGATTGGTAATGTAACCTCTTATTATGTGCAGTACCTGGCGTCACCAAATCCTTCCGGAGCCACCGATATACAAGAGCCGGTTGCGTATGATGATGCATGGTTTAAACTATACCATACACTTGGCGACATCAGTGATATGGAGAAGCAGGCTATAGAGCTTGGTGCTTCGCAGTATGCCGGGGCCGCCAAATTGTTAAAAGCGATCCACATGCAGTTAGTGGTGGATGAATGGGGTGATGCTCCCTATACGGAAGCACTCTTCGCACAAACAACAACACCTGCGTATGATAATGATCAGGATCTATACTCCACTATACTTCAACTGATCGATGAGGGTATAGCAGAGTTGAAGAAGGACGAATCTACCTATGTACTGGACGCGCAGGATTTTATTTATAGCGAGAAGGGCGATGCGCAGGTAGATGCATGGATAAAGATGGGATATGCCCTGAAGGCACGCACGCTGCTGCATACCAGTAAAACACCCGGCTATGATCCTAACGATGTGCTCGATGCGTTGGCGCAAGGCTTTACGGACAATGCCGACAATGCCGATATAGTATATTTTGATACCGAGTTTAATCCGTGGGCATCCGTAGCGCGCAACCAGGAATCGTTGATACTGGACGGATGGATATCCGAGCAGCTTGTAGAGGCGATGGATGGCACCAGCTTTGGAGTAGTCGATCCACGGATGGGTTATATGTTTGGTGACACAGATGATGGTACGTTTGTCGGTGTTCCCAATGGAGCGGGTCGTGGCGGAGCAGATGTGAGTGGCGAGCGTTCTGTATTGGAGCGCGGAACATATTATGCGAGCGATGTATCGCCTATACTCATCATTACCTTTGCCGAACAGAAATTTATCGAAGCCGAAGCTGCATTCGATGCGAACGATATACCACGTGCCTACCAGGCATATCTCGATGGTATACAGGCGCACATGGATATGATTGGCGTAGCATCTACCGATCGCGACAACTATATAAATGACGCAGCAGTAAGTGTAGGCAGTGGCGCACTGACGCTCGACCTGATCATGAAGGAGAAATATATAGCGATGTTCCTTCAGCCCGAAGCATGGAACGATGCGCGCAGGTATAATTTTCAGTATAAAGACATGACGATCCCTGCGAATCTTAATCCGGACCTCAGTGGAAAATTTGCCAGACGCCTGGTATACCCGGATTCTGAAAAAGGACGCAACGTGGTAAACGTTCCTTCGGTAACACAACTGGATCGGGTGTGGTGGGATGTACAGTAAACCTAAAATGTAAAAACAATGATTCGCTATAGAAAGAATATAACCTGGATCGTGCTGGTATATATGCTACTGGCCGCCTGCGATGATAATGTAATTGTGCCTGCGTATGAATGGAAAGGAACCACTACGGCAACCGTGGCAAGCCTTACCCCCTCCAAGACAAAGCCTGTGCAAACTGAATCCATCTCGCTGAAGCTGGAGTTTGTAAACCAGGCATCAGACGCGGTAAAGTCTATTCTGCTGAAAGCGAAAGTTGGCAGTGCAGACTATACCGAGCTGCAGACTTTTACAGAAACAGCTTCTTCGGAAGACAACGTGGTAACACACGAGGTGCCCTATGTTGTATCTGCAGTAAAAGGAACAGTGATCACGTTCGATATGGTAATTACGTCTCAAAAGGAATTTCCACAGGTAAAAAGAACTACCGTTACGGTTAATTAGGTCGTTAGCGTTAATTTGGTTTGGTAAGGTTGTCTGGCGGGAGTTTTCCTGCCAGACTTTTTTATTTTCGTAGTAAATTGATTTACTTATACTGGTAGTATAGTAAATTTCGTTGTTGCAGCAGGTCTTGCAACAGAACTAATTTATACGGAAAAAATGTTGGTAAGGCGTATAGTATACCAGAAGGAAACTATACAGAATACGAAGCCAAAATTAACGATATACTTATGAAATGGTCTGACGTTTTACAGTATGCCACCAAAGGCAACCTCGCTCCCGACAGACGAGTAGAAAAGACAAACGAAGAATGGAAAAAGGAACTTACTCCGGAAGAGTTTCGCATTACGCGGCTGAAGGGTACAGAGTTCGCATTTTCCGGTGAATACTGTGAAGCACACGACCCCGGCCTGTATGCGTGCCGTTGCTGCGGCACATCGCTGTTCGACTCGCGCGAAAAATTTGAATCAGGCACCGGCTGGCCAAGCTTTACTGAACCGGTAAAAGATAACGTGATAAAATATGAAGGAGATCGCAGTCATGGCATGCACCGCATTGAAGTAATGTGCAATGTATGCGATTGTCACCTGGGCCATGTGTTCCCGGACGGACCTCCGCCAACCGGTTTACGTTTCTGCATAAACTCTGCTTCGATCAAATTGGTCGGAGACTGATTGGAAGATTCTATATAGTATGAAAGCATCAGGCATAGATCATTCGCCTGATGCTTTTGTCTTTTTTATCCTTCATATAATTTATAGGCCGGCCTTGTATTTCTTTTTCACCCTGTAAATGTATGCCGCTGGTGTCTGCATGGATTATGTATATTTAAGCATCCTTAAATTCAAGACGCCATGAAACAGATAGCGATCATTACGTTTATACTTACCTTGTTTACACTCAGTTCGTTTATGCCACAGCAGAAAAAGAAAGTTATATTCTTCGGTGATTCCATTACCGAAGCAGGTGTTAAACCCGGAGGCTATATTACCAGAATAACAGAGCTCGCCACCAAAGAAGGCAGTGCTGCTAAGTATGATTTTGTTGGTGCAGGTATAGGTGGCAACAAAGTATACGATCTATACCTACGCCTGGAAGATGATGTACTGAGCAAGACTCCGGATGTTGTAGTGATCTATATCGGGGTGAATGATGTATGGCATAAGCGTTCGTACGGCACAGGTACAGATGCCAACAAGTTTGAAGGTTTCTATAATGCACTAATCAAAAAAATACAGGCACAAGGTGCTAAAATTATTTTGTGTACCCCGGCAGTGATAGGCGAGCGCACCGACTTCAGCAATGAACTGGATGGTGATC
Source organism: Ohtaekwangia sp. (assembly GCF_036568665.1). Taxonomy (GTDB): domain Bacteria; phylum Bacteroidota; class Bacteroidia; order Cytophagales; family Cyclobacteriaceae; genus Ohtaekwangia. Next base: position 5,410 of record NZ_DATCSD010000415.1, read on the forward strand.
TGAATCTTTACAGCAACATGATCAGGAACATCGCCAGGAAGAATAATCTTCCTTTGGTAGATCTGCGTGCAGCATTCCTCGACTATAACAAACAGTATAACAAAGAGAACAAAGAATCCGGTATACTCACCAGCGACCGTGTACACCTGAACGACAAAGGAAACCAGTTTGTAGCCGATGAAATGTGGAAAGCATTGAAGCAGCTATAGGAAATTAGATAGTATAATATTAAGTATATATAGGCCACGGAGAGATGCTCTTCGTGGCTTTTTTGTTTCCCACGGATTTTACAGAATTAAACAGATTTTAAATGCAGAGACCGAAAGTCGGAAAGATGGGAAGCAGTAGCTCGGGCGGTTAACGGACAACGAGCAATTGAATATCGAACAAGGAATATCGATCAACGAATAATGGAGTACAATGCCGCCTTTAACGGAAAACTAATAATGGATAACGATTAGCGATTCACACCTTAAGAACCAGGAAAGCTTGACAGCTCAAGCGTATGAATAACGACTTATTTAAGACAAAATGTCTTTATTTTAAAGCGATTTTTCTCCTGTTTCGGTCATTGTGACTTGAAAAATGCTTCGGTACATTTTTTACAGATAGGCTCATCAAAGATTAAAAACACTAAAAATTTAAAATTATGAGTATTGTTCGTTATAACTCCGCGCTGAATGACTTCGTACCGACTTCTTTCAGCAACCTCATCGATCGATTCTTTAATGAATCTGTAAGTCGTGCCGGTGGTTCTGCCTACAGCTTCGTTCCTCGTGTAGACATTGTAGAAGGTGAAAAAGCTTTCGAGATACACGTGGCTGTTCCGGGTGTGAACAAAGAAGATTTCAAACTCGATGTGAATGACAACCTGCTTACGATAAGCGGTGAACGCAAATTCACAAATGAGAAAAAAGAAAACAATTTCCGCTCTATCGAAACACAGTACGGTACTTTCAGCCGTTCGTTCTCATTGCCTGAAAATGTTGACCTCAACAACATCAGCGCAAAATATACCAATGGTATATTAGAGATCACTGTACCGAAAGACGAGAAGAAAGTATTGAAAGCAACCATCAAGGTCAACTAAGTTTTAGAAGGGTTAGGTTTAAGTTAGGTTAGGTGGTAAGACTCCCGGGAAACCGGGAGTCTTTTTTTGTAGCAACCACTTCGTGATTTCTATTGGGTATTTATACTTCAACATTCGTTATTCGATGTTCCTTGTTCGATATTCAATTGCTCGTTATATGTTATCCGTTGGTAATTATCCGTTAATCGTCAGCGCTACTTCCGGACTTTCCGTCTTTCCAACTTCCGTTCTGTATTAACGTGTAACAATTAACGCTTCACGCCTTACAATTAACGCCCGCTAAACACACCAATAGAAAACTTCACATCTTCTTCTCCCGGAACACCAAAACCCGGAAAGAAAACGTTAACTTTCTGTATCCTCAACTTTTCTATGGGCGATGGCTGTTGAACTTAAAACTGTGGGGTTATGAAGAGATCAATTCTGGTGCTTATTGTAATTTTCTCCGCATGTGCCGGAGGTATAATTGGGTCTATATTTACGATCCGCTTTCTCGATTTTTCCAATGCCTCCTATAAATCCATTGAAGGAAGGCAGCAGCTTGTGCTGGCGGGATATTCTTCCGATACAGCCTATCGTGTTCCCAAAGAACTTAACTTTCTCGCTACAGCCAAGCGCGTAACATCGGCTGTGGTGCATATTCAAACATCGTATGGCCCGGGCGACTTCAGTATAAATCCGCTGCAGCAACGCTTTGATGCTCCGGTGCGATCATCCGGATCGGGCGTTATCATTTCCGATGATGGATATATAGTTACAAACTACCATGTGATAGAAGATGCCAACAGCATTGAGATCGTTATGAATAACAACCAGCGCTTCTATGCAAAACTGGTTGGCTCTGATCCGACTACTGATCTGGCACTGCTCAAGATCAGAAGCCACGACCTGCCTTTTATCCGCTATGGCGACTCCGACAGAATTACTCCGGGCGAGTGGGTGCTGGCAGTAGGTAATCCGTTCGATCTCAACTCAACCGTAACGGCTGGTATAGTGAGTGCCAAAGCCCGTAACATTGGTATACTTCGCGACAGAAGTAACCTGCAGGTAGAGTCGTTTATACAAACCGATGCAGCCGTAAATCCGGGAAATAGCGGAGGTGCATTGGTAAACCTGCATGGCGAACTGATAGGTATAAATACAGCGATCGCCACATCGTCCGGAAGTTACCAGGGATATAGCTTTGCTATACCGGTAAGTTTGGTGAAGAAAGTGATGGACGATCTGCTGGAGTTTGGCCAGGTGCAACGCGGCTTGCTGGGTATAGTGATCACCGATGTAAATGCCAATGTAGCAGAAGACTTTAACCTCAAGGTAAATCAGGGCGTACTGGTAAATCGGGTAAATGAAGGAAGCGCAGCCGAGCAAAGCGGTATACTTACAGGCGATGTGATCATCGGTATAGATGGTCATGCCGTTAACTCTGTTTCGGAACTGCAGGAGTGGGTGGCCCGCAATCGCCCGGGGAAAGAAATCAAAGTATCCTATATCCGTAAAGGCGAAAGTAAAGATGTGACGGCACGTCTGAAGAATAACAACGGAAGCCTGGAGACAATCAGGAAAGAAGTACGCTACGAACTTACGGGCATGACGCTCGAAGATGTTCCCTATAAAGAGCTTAACACGATGCAGCTGGAAGGAGGAGTGCGTGTTAAAAAGATCTCAGCCGGCAAGTGGAAAGAAGCAGGCCTGCGCGATAACTTTATCATTGCTTTTATTGACAAAGTGCCGGTGGATAATGTAGAGGATCTTAACCGTATTCTTGACTTTAAAAAAGGCGGCATACTCATCGAAGGATTTTATCCCAATGGTGAAAAAGGAACGTATGGTATGGAGTGGTGATCCACCGATGTAAGTCATTTATCAATTAGTTTTTTAGCTTTGTGCGCTCACGCATGAACCTGAACGATGCCTTAAGCACTGGTTACAGCAACAGATATAGTTGTGCTCAGGCTCTTTCGGCTTTCAGCAAATAACACTACGATCAGATGAAGAACTTCGGTATAAAAGAAGCCCTGGATACGCTGGGTATAAAGAAAAATAATCCGGGAACTTCCACCGGGAAGAAATGGTATAAAACGACCGGTGCTGCGATAGAATCGTATTCACCGGCTGATGGAAAACTTATTGGTGCCGTATATGCCACCGATGAAAAAACCTATCACCAGGTGGTAGAGAAAGCGCAGAGCGCCTTTAAAGAGTGGCGCAAGTGGCCTGCACCCAAGCGTGGTGAAGTAGTTCGCCAGATTGGTGAAGCCCTTCGGAAGTATAAAGAGCCGCTGGGGAAACTCGTATCGTACGAGATGGGTAAATCATACCAAGAAGGACTTGGCGAAGTGCAGGAGATGATAGACATCTGCGACTTTGCTGTAGGTTTATCACGCCAGTTGCATGGACTCACCATGCACTCCGAGCGTCCTAATCACCGCATGTATGAGCAGTGGCATCCTATAGGGGTTATCGGAATTATATCGGCCTTTAACTTTCCCGTTGCCGTATGGTCGTGGAATTCCATGATCGCGTGGGTATGCGGTAATACCTGTATCTGGAAGCCATCGGAAAAAACACCGTTGTGCAGTATAGCATGCCAGCAAATTGTGCAGGAAGTATTCGAGAAGAATGAAGTGCCGGAAGGCGTGTCAACCCTGATAAACGGAAACTATACTATTGGGCAATTGCTGGCAAGCGATGAGCATGTTCCGCTGGTATCGGCTACAGGTTCAACGCGTATGGGCAAAGCAGTATCGGCAGCGGTAAGCCAACGGTTGGGCCGTGCGCTGCTGGAGCTTGGTGGTAACAATGCGATCATTGTTACAGAGAATGCCAATATGGATATAGCCGTTCGCGGGGCGTTGTTTGGAGCAGTGGGTACTGCAGGCCAGCGATGCACCACAACGCGGAGGCTAATCGTTCACGACAGTATATATAACGAACTGAAAGAGCGCTTATCAAAAGCATACGCACAACTCAACATCGGCAATCCGCTTGATAGCAACAACCATGTTGGTCCGCTCATCGATAAGCAGGCCGTAAAGCTATACGAAGATGCCTTGAAGAAAGTAAAGAAAGAAGGCGGCAAGTTTGTAATAGAAGGAGGCGTGCTCTCCGGTAAAGGATATGAATCCGGCTGCTATGTAAAGCCTGCTGTTGCTGAAGTAAAAAATGAATTTGATATTGTGCAGCAGGAAACCTTCGCACCCATTCTGTACCTGATCCGGTATAAAACATTGGACGAAGCGATCGACATACAAAATGGAGTAAAGCAGGGACTTTCATCTGCGATCATGACATCGAGCATGCATGACATGGAGCGCTTCCTGTCGCACGAGGGTTCCGATTGTGGTATTGCCAATGTAAACATTGGGACTTCCGGTGCGGAAATTGGTGGTGCATTCGGGGGAGAAAAGGAAACAGGCGGAGGCAGAGAGTCAGGTTCAGACGCATGGAAAGTGTATATGCGCAGACAAACCAATACCATTAACTTCGGCAATACCCTGCCGCTGGCCCAGGGAATCAAATTTGATATTTAGAGGCTTTTGCAAATCAGTATCAATACCTTATTTTTATAGAGCATTAAAAATACCTATGGCAGGAAAAAAATATCGCACCGTCATGCTCATTGACGATAATGAGATCGACAACCTCATCAATCAGAAAATGATCGAGGCGGCTTCAGTCACCGAAAATATTTATACACATACAGGCGCGAAAAGTGCTATCGAATTTTTGAAGAACATGGAGAAGCTCGATGTAGCAGACCAGGTTCTACCCGATGTGATCTTTCTGGATATCGACATGCCTCTGATGGATGGTTTTCAATTTCTGGATGAGTTTGAAAAACTTTCCAATACAGCCAAGAAGAAATGCAAGATTGTGATGCTCACATCGTCTATCAATCCGCAAGACTTTAACCGCTCGAAGAAATACGATAACGTAAAGCTTTATCTCAACAAGCCGCTCTCGCACGAGAGCATTGTAAAGTTAGAGGTATAGATCAGAGTATATATATTCCACCAAAAAATTAGTCCCGCTCCGGAATTCCAGAGCGGGACTTTTTTTGTCGTTATCTGTTAAACGTTAATCGTTATCTGCTATCTGTTAATCGACTAATAACTTGTAACGATTAACGAACTACAGTTCCGTGAGCAGGTTCACAAAACGATCGTCCAGCTTTACCAGTTTGGTGGGAGCGAAGTACGAAACGTTCAGCGAGTTGAGTCGTGGAATAACTGCGTTGATCTTTTTCGCCTTCTCTTTCTTTGCTTCGCTGGTAGAGATCTTCAGTATCTTCAGAAAGAGCTGGATGTTTTCGCAGCTGTCTTTTCCGAAGAGACGTATCTGTCGCTGTATACTGTTCGACAACTGGTTGAACAATTCTACATCGCGGAGCAAAGTATATTGCAATGCCAGCAATGATTTAATTTCCAGTTGTGCATATGGATATTTCTTGAGACTCACATCGTTCAGCAAACCATTGATGAGTCGTGCAGATTCTTCAAATTTACCTATGTAGTAAGACGATAGCGCACGGTATACGGTATACACAATGTGCTTCGGTATATCCATCGTATCCACCTCGTAGTCTATAAATATACTTTCGTTCTCGGCATAGAGTTCTGCCTCCGTATTGGTGCGCAGGTGGCGATCAAGTTTGGAGAGCAGGAATTGCGCAGGGAAAGTAAAGGTCGAGTAGTTCACCATCAGGTTGGCGCAGGCATCGTTTACTTCTTCGTAATACTTTTCTGCCTGGCGATATACTTTATAGTGATTGTAATACTCCAGCTTCAGGAACTCGAACACCAGGTTGATGTGATAGTAGATCGAGTCGAGATGATAACTCTCGAATATCTTCTGTACTTTGTCAAATATATCTTCGATCGATTCACCTTCCTGGTTCATGTTATCATCCACTTCCACAAACAATCGGTGGAAGATGTACATGCAGCTCTGGTAAACGTATAGCCTGTGCGACTCGTATAGCTTGGCAACGTTCTGCATCTCTTTCATCAAAAGACCGAGGCCGAGCTTTTCCACTTCGCCACCATTCAGCATATAGTCGCCATACTTCTTGAAGTAATCAGCGAGCAGATCTTCAGCCTTGTCAACTGCCAGCATATACGCCACGTGGCGGTTATATAACTGCGAGTATTGGAAGTAGTCGGGCGAGTTGATATTCAGTTTCTTGAGCGACTTGTAAATGATCGTCAACTCATTGGCAAGATCATAGTCGAGCAGTTCTTTCTCCAGTTTTTTAAGCGTGGCAACAGAAATGGCTTTCTTCTTGGTGAAGAGCACTTCAGTAATGTTGGCCACTTTGCGCAGTACATCTGTACGCGGGCTCTCCAACTGTCCCATCAGATACTCTTCAATCTTGAGGTTAAGGCGCGAGCGTAGTGTATAATACGCATTTGCATTTACCTCCAGCTCAGACATGATCTTATTGTCTGAAAGTTGTCGTTCGCGAAGCGACTTCAGCAGGTATGCAGACTTCTCTGCGTTACTCTCTATAAGCGAGTCGTAAATTGCTTTGAAGTCCTTCTCTGATAATTGCTTGATAATGTTCTTGAGCTTAGCCATGCCGGAAAGTTAACATCCTGAAAATTTACAAAATTTATTACATCATACAATATTGGCAAGCTTTGTCAGGAATAAATCTTGCTATGAAGTTTTGTAGTTTTACCCGAAGTCGTAGCACATCACCACATTGATCAGGAAACCCCTCATACTCTTTGCAGTTATGCTGCTGGCAGGAAGCCTGCGTGCTCAATTCTCAACCGAGCGAAGTGCCATCAGCAATCTTTCGAAACAGAGATGGGAGCGCGTGTATGAGCCGTTACGAAAAGTATTGAAGAAAGACAGCATTAATGCTACCGCACGCTATGTGATGGCGCGCTACTTTTTTACCGCTGGTAATCCCGCGTTTCAGGTAGACTCCGCACACCAATATATTACAGACGCTTTACACAATTATACTCTTTCGCCACTCAAAGAGCGTGAAAAAATGAAGCGTTTTCCGCTAGACAGTATAATAATCATACGTCTGTCCGAACGCATAGACAGTGCTGCATTCAGTCGCGCACAAAAGATCAACACCGAAGAAGCCTATATTTTCTTCCTCAAAAGTTTCTCCACTGCGATGCAACAAGGGCAAGCTGTTGCGCTTCGCGATGAAGCCGCATTCCATGCTGCACGTAAAGAGAATACATACCAGGCGTTCGATTTTTTTATAGGTAAATATCCGCAGGCACAACAGGTAACAGAAGCTAAAGCGTTGTATGAAAAGTTGTTGTATGAAGATAAGACACACGACAAGCGACTGCAATCCTATAAAACATTTTTGCAAATGTATCCTCAAACGCCTCATCGCGCGGAGGTGGAGCGAAATATTTTTGAAATAGCAACGGCCTCGGGAACACTGCAGAGTTTTGCAGACTATGTAGAGCAATATCCACAGAGCACCTATGCCAATAAGGCCCGCGCTATAGTATATCACCTGCTCCCGGAAGAACAACAGGCGCGACCCCTACCCGCTACGTTGCAAAGCGATTCCATCAACCATGTTTACCAGTTAGAACGTCTTTACCTCGTACCATTCCTGCATAAAAATGCCTTTGGTTTTATGGATGCAGAAGGACGCGAAGTAATTGCAGCAGAATCTGAAGACCTCGACCCGATATACCGTTGTGGTAATATCGATGAAGATGTACTGGTATTGCCGGGCAAAGTGGTAAGTCGCGATGGTAGCCTGGTATATAAGGGAGAAGTAAAATCAGTCGATGATCTGGGTGCTGGTTTTTTATTGATAGAAAATGAGCGATGCACCAAGGTAATTCACAAAACAGGTTTCAATCCGGGCGATCCTTGTGTAGATGATGCCACCGTGCTTAGCGGAAAACTACTCGCTATCAAGAAAGATAACCATTGGTCTGTGCGCACCTTTACCGGGCGACAACTGCTTGGTTTTGATTGGGATGAGATCACCGTAACAGGCGATGTAGTGATACTAAGGCGCGATCGTAAATACTGGCTGGTTACAACGGATGCCATATCCGCCACGGCAGACCAGGTGCCGCTGAAACTAAAAGATGCCTTTGAAGAAGTAAAGCCGTGGCCCAACGGCAGAGTATGGGCACGTGCCGGAAAGTTTGAAGGCGTATTCGATCAGCACTTACAGGTGTATATACCATTCAGGGAACAGAACCTATATTCTACCTTTTTTGGAGGAGTGGCACGTACCACATCACAGTGGTCGATGTTCAATTACAACGGAGAAGTATCCGGTATATATGATACCGTGGTAGTGAACAAACCCTGGGTTGCTGCACGATCAGTAGCCGGCTGGCGTCTGGCCGAACCGTTGTATCATCCATCCATCGCTTCACTATACGACTCCGTTATTTTTGCCGGAACGCTGGCCATCGGCATGCGAAACGACAGCATGCTGGTATTTCGTGAGAATCAAACACATCCACTATTAAAAGTAAAAGGCCCGGCCCGCATCGAATTTATACCAGGTCAGGATTCATCCTCGTTTTTTCTGTTGGAACAGGGCGATAAAAAAATATTATTCAACCACAAAGGGCAGAAGTTATTTCTGTTAGCGTTCGACCGCATTCAGTATGCCGGAAAAAATATTTTTATCGTAACCAAAAAAGATAAGAAAGGCCTTGTTACGACCGATGGAAAACCACTGTTGCCTGTGGAATATGATGCTATCGGCAGCCTGAGTGAAGGAACTGTTTCATTACTAAAAGCCAGGAAGTTTGGATTGTTTGACGTAGTGCAGAAGAAACTGGTAAAGCCCGAGTATAGCAAGAACCTTTCTGCGTATACCCCTACCGTGTTAGTTGCTATGAAAGGCGGGCTGTTCGGTTTTATTGGTTGGGATAATAAACCCATTAGCGCATTTGAGTTTTCGGATATAAAGCCGTGGAGCGATTCGCTGGTGTGGGGAAAGAAAGGAACTTCGTGGATCTTGTATAATCTGAAGACACGCAAAGTGGCACTCGATAATATCAAGAGCATTCACCTGATAACGGATAAACCCGAAGAGAAACTCGCCATCATTCAGCAGGATGATGACTATGGTGTGATACACAACAAACGTGGCATTGTTATTCCCCTGAACTTCACCGACATTGTTAATGTAGGCTCTGCCGACCGGCCCATGTACTTTACAGAAAAACATGTGGAGGAAGCTTCCATCTTCGTAGTGATCTACTACAACAGCGAAGGCAAATTGCTACGCAAGGAAGTGTATGAACACGATGACTACGAGCGTATCTATTGCTCGGAGCCGTAGCCTTCCGCAGTGATTGTCATGTTGTATTCGTAATTTTGCCGTTGGTTATATTTCCCTGTTCCATAACCGGAAAAAACAATACACTTGGCCATGAAACGAATCTATATATTCCTGATGGGATGCCTGCCCGTGTTTGTGCAGGCGCAGGTGACTACGCAGCGTACGTATTGTAATCCCATGGATATCAATTACCGGTATAACTATGAACAACTGAACGACAGTATCTCGTATCGTTCAGGGGCCGACCCGGTAATTGTCAATCACAAAGGCGAGTACTATTTATTTGTAACCATCTCCGGAGGTTACTGGCATTCCAAAGACCTGGTTCATTGGAACTATATTGTTCCCGACAAGTGGCCGATGGAAGATATGTGTGCACCGGCTGCTATATCCGTAAGAGATACACTCTATCTTTTTCAATCCACCTTTGAACAGCGCCCTATACTTTTTACCACCACACCGGAAAATGGCAAGCTATATTTCTATAACCGCTGGTTGCCGCGCTTGCCGAAGGATGTAGGACCGTGGGATCCTGCCTTGTTCTACGATGAAGAACTGAATAAATGGTATATGTATTGGGGCTCTTCCAATGTATACCCGATCTATGGGAGCGAACTCGATAAGCATCTGCACCTGAAATATAAAGGCGACTATAAAGAGATGCTATACCTGCATCCGGATGAACATGGATGGGAACGCTTTGGCCGTGATCATCGCTCGAACATTACGCCTTTTATGGAAGGCGCCTGGATGACGAAGCACAATGGTAAATATTACCTGCAATATGGAGCACCCGGCACCGAGTATAATGTATACGCCAATGGCACGTATGTAGGCGATCATCCACTGGGGCCTTTCACGTATGCACCATATAACCCTGTATCGTATAAGCCGGGAGGTTTTGTTACCGGTGCCGGTCATGGCAATACCTTTCAGGATAACTATGGCAATTACTGGAACACCGGCACACCGTGGGTGGCTGTGAACTGGAACTTCGAAAGAAGAATCGCGATGTTCCCAACAGGTTTTGATAAAGACGGGCAGATGTATGCCAACACACGCTTTGGTGATTTACCGCACAATCTGCCGACTAAAAAATGGCAGAGTAAAGATGAACTCTTCACCGGGTGGATGTTGCTGTCGTACAAAAAAGCAACCACGGCATCGTCAGTAAAAGATACTTTTGCTGTAGCGAACATCGTGGATGAAAACCCGAGAACATTTTGGGTAGCCCAACAAAATAAACCGGGCGAATGGGTAATGGTCGATCTGCAACGCGACCAGGAAGTACGTGCAGTACAGGTAAATTATACCGACTATAAATCGAATATATACGATGGCTTTGATCCTAAGATATATACCCAGTTTCGCCTGTTTGCATCACGCGATGGCAAGCGCTGGGAGAAAATAGCCGACCTCACCAACGAGAAGCGCGATCGCCCCAATGCCTATATCGAGTTGGAGAAGCCCGTGCAGGCAAGGTATATCCGCTATGAGCATATATATGTAGCATCGCCCAACCTTGCTATCAGCGATATTCGTGTATTCGGTAATGGTGGAGGCAAAGCTCCCAGAACTCCAGCCAAATTCACTGCCGTACGCGACACTGATGAACGAAATGCCTTTATAAAATGGCAGAAAGTACCTGGTGCCGTAGGCTATAATATACTGTGGGGCATTGCCAAAGATAAACTATACCAGACATACCAGGTCTTTACCGATCAACCCGAATCACTGGAGATACGGGCGTTATCGAAAGGTGTGAGTTATTACTTTGCTATAGAAGCGTTTAATGAAAGTGGTGTTTCAGTGGCGAGCGAGGCTTTGTTTGTGAAATGAAGTTATTCGTTAACGGTTAATCGTTAACTGTTATCCGTTAATAGTTAATAGTTAATCGTTAATCGTTAATCGTTAATCGTTAATCGTAGGTGCGCAGTAAGGTGTTTCCACTTTACTTACCAGGAAGAGGAAAATATACTCTTGATTAGAAACGAAAGTATATGCTCGAAAGAAAGATTACTTCCTTTCCATGTGTGCCAGTTGGGAACAACTGACACCACTACAAAAAATATCCGTTAATCAATACCCTCAGCACGGATAACGATTAACGGATAACTTTTAACTGTTAACGACTAACGCTCTTCCCTCAAGCAGTGGCTACTTAACAGTCACCACGCCCGAAGCAGTAGCTGCCTTCGCAGCTTCTGCCGGCAACTTCCAGTTCTGATCGAAGTAGCCGTCAGTTACAACGGTAGCGGTACTGTTCTTAAAGAGTATAAAATCTTTGAATTGATTCAATGCCATCAGGGCAGGCGGTAAGAATGGTAAACCTCCCGGTTGTGCACCGGCCCACCAGGGTAAGCCTGAGTTAACAACAATATAGTGATTGTTCATCGGAAGTATATAGAACAATCCATAATCATTCGCAGCAGAGGCATTCAGTTGAATCGGAAGTTTGTCGCTATATTGATTGATGAGCGAGTTGGTTTCTTTTGTTCCGAACAAAACAAGATTGGCACTTTCAAGATCGCTGGGTCTTACTTCGCGATCTGCCACAATGCGCGGAAATACCATGATGCGTCCGAGGAAAGCATTTCTATAGATTGACCAGCTTGCAGCTTGTGTTGCTATATCCATGCGCAATTTCAATTCTGCTTCAGAAGGATTGCCGGCAGTACCGTACACATAGACGTGCCGTTGTGAGAAGCCTGCAGCAATCGGTCCCTCTGCTCCTGGTTTCTTTACAAAAGTTGCCGGTTCAAATTTACCGGGTGCCCATTTCCCTTGTTGTTCTATAAATGAAAGTGTTTCTGCTGTAGCAGTAAGTTTTACTTTTTTTCCATTGATCGTAACCTGCAGCGGTTTTGATGCATCGAATTTCGGATGACCTGCCAGGTGCAAAGTAAATGCACCAAGATTGGTGGTGACTATATCTAATTGATTAGATGCTGCAAATTTGGCATCGATAGTAGCGAGTGTTCCGGGATTGATCAGGTCAAAATGTACCCAGTATGCCTGGCTATATTTATAGCTTCGTGAGTTGAACAACACACGATCCGGAAATTTATTCCGCTTGAATGAACGGAACCAATCGAACGCAGCTTCATCGCGGTATGCATTTTCCCAGCTATTGTGATTCACACCCGGATACTCGGTATAGGAAACATTTACTCCCAGCTCTTTTAACTTCTTTGTCCAGTCGCGCGATACAGTTACAGGCACCGCGCCATCC
>NZ_DATCSD010000416.1:0-15467 GCF_036568665.1 Ohtaekwangia sp.
ACACGATTAAACCGGTCGTTGCGCGGTAGTGGATTTTCAAACAAACCCAATTCGAGTTTCAGGCGGAGTATACGTGCTACAGAAAGATCGATGCGTTCTTCACTGATTTTTCCTTCTGTTACCAGCTCGCGCAGATAATCACAAAAATCTGTAGTATAAGGAGTCATGGCCATATCTACACCAGCCGTAATCGCTTTATAGGTAGCCTCTTTCTCGTTTGCTGCTACACGGTGATTTCTATACAAGCGGATTATATCTTCCCAATCTGTTACGGCCACACCTTTGAATTTTAATTTACCGCGCAGTATTTCCGTAAGCACCCAATGCGATGCATGCACAGGCTCTCCGTTCAGATCGCCACTGTTGATCATCACGGTTTTTATACCCGCATCGATCGCTGCTTTAAATGATGGAAGATGAAATTCATAGAGAGCCTGTTCAGAAACATCTACAGGACCGCGGTCCCATCCATATTTAGGATCGGAGTATGCAAAGAAGTGCTTGGCGGTAGCAGCAATTTTATAGGGCGCTATATCCGGATCGTTCTGTACAGTCTTAACAAATATACTTCCCATGGTTGCTGCTACATAAGGCGACTCGCCCAATGTTTCATAGAACCGTCCCCAAAGCGGTGTGCGTGAAAGATCAAGTACCGGAGCAAACAACCACTGATGTCCGAGGTCTGCTGTTTCTATAGCGGTTACGTGTGCCATATCAGCCGGGAACTGATTGTTATAGGTAGCTGCAGTATTGATAGCATGCGGAAATATAGTGGCACCTTCTACATAGTTAGGACCATGCATGTGATCTACACCATATATAACCGGTATCTTCAGTCGCGATACTTTCAGGTTATGCTCCTGCAAGTCTTTATAGAATTGATACCAGGTTTGAGGTGGCACTGCTATACCATTAAGAAACGAACCGATGTGATACTTGCGCAGCATCTGTCCGAGCTTGGCAGTATCAACTTTGATCTCGATGCTAAGATCAGAGCCTGCACCCCAATTGGCGTTGGTTACGATGGCTGAGTTATTGATCTGGGTCATCTGCCCGATCTTTTCTTCCAGCGTCATCTGGCTTAACAGATCATCAATTTTCTTTTCGATGTCGGCATTGTCGCTGCGCTCAAACTTTCGAAGGTCAGCAACACTAAGATTAGCGGAAGAAGACGGGGGTGCAGCGGAATGATCGCTGCTGCATTCAGCCATACCCAGCAGTATAGCCGCGGCCGTTATGGCCCGTATGAAAGACTTCATCATGGGATAATTTGGTTTGGTTGTTATCAAAAATAGCGAGGTGGTAAGAGCTTGATTACGAATCTTTACTTCATTTCAAATAAATGATCTCGCAATCGTTTTCTAATTAGAAATTGTTTAGCTATATAACTTCTTTCTAAACAACTTTGTAAATCTGCTACCTTGTGTTTTTCAGGTCTCCGAATAGCTTACGTGCCGCCTAAAAAGCAGGACTTTAAAATCAGAGGCCGTTTTAATTATCAGCATGAAGCCAGCTAGTTATTGGATCGATCATCTTCAACTTCTTCCGCATCCGGAAGGAGGATTTTATAAAGAGACGTATCGTGCAGCGGAGTTAATCTCTGCCGCAGGATTGCCAACGCGATTTACTGCTCCTCGAAATTTTTCTACAGCTATTTATTTTCTGCTACGCTCACACGATCGTTCTGTGTTTCATCGTATTAAATCAGATGAGCTGTGGCATTATCATGCAGGAGCAAGTCTAACGATCTATATATTAAAAGATGGCGGACTAAAAACTTTTGTACTGGGTGCTGATCTTGAGAAGGGAGAGTCGCTTCAGGTTGTTGTTCCCGCTAATTGCTGGTTTGGCGCAAAGGTAAATGAAGAAAATTCCTATACCTTGTCGGGATGTACCGTTGCTCCCGGCTTTGATTTTGCTGATTTTGAATTGGCAGATCGGAATACACTGCTTAAAACTTTTCCTGCCTGTAGCAACATCATAGAATTATTGACGAACTAGACTCACGTGCTGAAACGATTTATTATTTGTGCTTTCTTTATACTATGCGTTGGCGCTGCTTTCGCCCAGAAGGAAGAGATATTTACAGGTATACTGGTAGACTCTGCTACATTTAGTCCGTTGCCTTTTGTAAGTGTGCGTATTAAAAATTCCATGCGAGGTACATCTACCGATATGCAAGGAAACTTCAGCATATCCGCTACTCAACGCGACACACTGATATTCTCACTGGTGGGCTACCAAACGGTCGAGCAATCACTCTGGGGCTGGGAGCCAAGTGTTATACGCATGACTGAAAAAGGAATTTTATTGAAAGCTGTTACGATCGAATCGACTGCTATAGATCCTTATGAAGGTATGTTTGATGATGAGAACGCCAAGATCGCCCATCGTAAACTTCCCTTCTATCTTTCTAAAACCAAAAAGCAAAAGCGCAAACTTGTATGGCTTCGCGAAGATAACCTACGCGCCAAAACGTATGTAGATGTTGTAATCAACAACCCCGAAACAAAATCGGGGCTTATGAAAAAGTATTCACTTACAGAAGATCAATACTATCAGTTACTGGGGCAATTCAACGCCAAGAATTATACGGTTATGTATTATCTCACCGCTGGCGAGCTGATGAAGATTCTTAATAACTTCTACGAGGTTAATGCCCCTCGCCTTAAAGGTAGTCCTGATTAGAGAGAGCACATCAGATTTACTATACTATTCTTCTTTGTTAGGCTGATCGCTTCTTTTCTACACGCTATATTTTGTTAGTGAAGCTTTTCCACAAATTAAATGTGTGGATCAAACCAGTCACTCAATTCGGCTTCACAGTTCCATAAGTTGGGATTATTCCCATTATGGAATTTGCCAAAAATGAAATCTGCTAAATTTGCGTTTAAAGACACTTTCAGCGAGTGGCATTGTATTCGTTTTATACGAATCAACTAAAAAATCATTCGCATGAAAAAGCTAACTGTACTTTCACTGCTCGTTCTTCTCCTTGCGTCTTCTGCTGTATTGGCCAACGATGGCAAGATTTCCATCCTCTCTAAAAAGCGCGATATATTCTACTTTAAAGTAAGCAATGAATTTATCGGTGCTACCGTTCAGGTCTACTCTGAAGATGGACAATTACTGATGACGGAGAAAATCACTCATCACAAAGCGTTGATCGATTTCTATTATGAGAAAGCTGGTGAGTACAAGATCAAAATAGTAAAAGACAGCGCAGAGCAAAACTTCAACTTTACCAAAGCCGGTAACAAAGATGAAGCTACCGCAGAAGCAAACTATTACGTTACGCTGAATCAGTAATTATTGATCGAGCTGCTTTAGCAATTCAATTCCCTCTGGCCAATGGCCGAAGCCTGCAGCTACATTGATGTGACCAGCAGGTCCTATATATACCAGTTCACTTCCCCAGGTGTTCGCGAAATGTTGAGCCCGTTCGCTGGTAACATAGTAGTCGTTCGTACTCGCCACTGTTATAGAACGAAAAGGTAATTTATTCAACGGCATAGGAGTAAAGCCGGATGTTCCCGGTGGATATGTCTCTGCTTCCGTATCGCTCGGAGCCACCAGCAGAGCACCTTTAATCACCCGGTTGTAACGTTTAGCCCAGAAAGCTATGGTGCAGCATGCCAGACTGTGGCCAACCAGTAGCACATCCGTTGTATTTAGCGAAGCTATCTTTTTATCAATCGTCTCAATCCAATCCTCACATACCGGTGTATCCCAGTCTTTCTGATTTACCCGTATAAAATCATATTGCTGCTCCCACAATGTTTGCCAGTGTCCATCACCAGAGTTACCAAGGCCCGGCAGTATAAGTATAGTAGATTTAAAGGTATAGGATGCCATGTTATTATTTGAAGTCTACATTTCCGTTTACATACTTTACTTTATAGGTAAAGCTATCAATACGCCAGCCTTTATCGGTTAGCACACAATGCAGGTCGTAACTTCCTACAAACTCACGGGTCTTTCCCTGTGTAGCTGCGTTCTTATAATGTAAGGCTATAGCGTAGCAAAATACATTTGCTTCGATTGGTTCTGCTGCAAAATTTACCAGGTAATTTCCAGCCTGGTGATGCACAGCATCTATACCGGCAAAACCATTCTTCCACATCGTGCATATTTCTTTCGCGGGGAATTTTTTGCCTTCACCGGCACCCAGCGATGACATATCGAACCAGATATTCTCAGTAAGCACTTCGTCCAGTAATTTATCCCACTGCTGATAATCGGTATAGATGAACAGCTTGTTGGCAAGCTCGATCACTTCATCTCGTTTGCTTTTATTTTCCATGTAAATATAGTTTGGGTTATGGGTTACAAATTTAGAAGCCCGAGAAAGCTCCGCTACTCCACCAACGGGTAAAGTTTCATTTTGTTACCAGTTAAAACGGCATGCCCGAAAAAAGATTTAAACAGAAATCACGCAAGGGCTACTCGACAATAAATGTGCGCACATCCGGAACATAAAGGTTGAAAAAGCCTTTGCCTCCTTCAATGTTCGTAGGATAATTTACCGGCTCGCTCAGGTACTCGGTAAAACTGTACCGGTTATCGAGTCGTAGCTTTACAAAATTATAGTAGTCTTCGCTGATGTTCGAAAAAAATACCGCTATAGTATCTCCGGTATTAAAGTCACGCTGCACAACGTTGAAGCTTTCTCCATATACATTGCTGGTAAAATCAGCATCATCAAGCAAACGCATGGAAGCCGGTGGATTCAATACATCTTCTATCAATTCGCTGCGCTCGATCTGCTGTACGTTTAACATATACCAATTTTTAGCAGCAGGATCGGTAAACTTATACGAGATGCGCACAAGGCTATCGTAACCATTAAAATATAGCTCCGCATCTATTGTATCAAATACGATACGGGGCTTTACAGTAGTAGTAGCCGATACTTCACCTAGCGATTCACTTACGACATGCAAATGATACTCGCCACCATTTTCAAATGGAATAACAATACCGCCATATAGGCCACTTCCTAATGATACTAGTGTATCAGTTCGCTGCGGACCGGCAATAGTAACCAGTGCATCGTTTACAGCAATCTGGTCAAGCAGCTCCTGCGGATCGCTGTCTTCACTGGCATCTAATGCACCAAATGACTTTGTCAAAAGCACCACGAGCGACTGATCAGGTATGATCTGCGTAGACACAACGATCTGTGGTTTTACCTCCGGAATTCCCGTTACTTCCAGCGGGTCAGGCAAACACGCTCCCAATACTATAGCTAGCAATACTATAGTATATCTGCCAATCTGTATCGATCGTTCTATCTTCACATGATCATCATTTATATACTGCATACTCAAAATCTAAAGCCATAACTGATAAAAGGTATTAATCCGAATAGCCCCGGCTGTTCGTAACGCAGTGCGTTGGTAGTTTCATCCTGCTCGATAATGATACCGATCGGATTTGCGCGATTGTATACGTTATATACTCCGGCAAACCATTGCCACTGAAATTTGCGCTCCGGCTTACTTTTGTATTTTATACCTATATCTAAACGATGAGTATTAGCCAGCTTTACTTCATTTATACCGGAATATATCGGCACAAGATCAACGCCTGTAAGAGTAGGCGCCAACATAACATACTGACCAATTACGGGTGTAAAGCGCGAACCGGATATATACTCCCACACCATAGAAGCAGCCCAGCGCTTGCTGATAGCATACTGCATAACAACAGCGCCATTGTGCCTGCGATCATAACGGGAATAAAACCACGCACCATGATTGATCTCATCAAACTGTCGCCACGACCACGATAATGTATAGCTGATCCATCCTGTAAATTTACCAGCGTCTTTGCGCAGCAATACTTCCAATCCATACGCTTTACCTTTTCCCTGTATCAGCTTCGATGCAAAATCATTATTGAGAAAGAGGTTGGTTCCTTCTTCATAGCCGATCAGATCGTTCATGGATTTATAGTATACTTCCGTAGAGAGAAATATATTCTGCTTCGGGTATGAACGCTGCCATGCTATAGCAACCTGATGCGAAGTTTGCGGCCGTATGCTTTGCGTTACAGGATACCAGATATCTGTAGGCGAAGTAACTGCTGAACTTGATATACGATGCATATACTGCGCCATGCGCGAGTAACTGAACTTCAATGCCTGGTCGTTATTGATCGCATAACGTGCAGAAAGGCGAGGCTCCGGAATAAAATATTGCTTGCCTGTTACGAACGCCATCGATGCACGCAAGCCTGTATTGAAACGCCAGCGTGGCGTTGCAGACCATTCGTACTGTGCATGTATAGCAAACTCGTTGGATATACGGCCGGTGGTAGCACTGCTCTCGAACAACTCGGCAATGGTACCTTGTGTGTTAATAATATTCGGACTAACTGCATGACGCGTCCACTCAAGGCCACCTTTTACAGTGCCTGTTCCTGCTACAGAGTCGCGCTGTATCAACCAGCGTGCTCCATAATCTTGTATATCTGAATAGGCCTGTAATTCATTTTCTTCAAATGCATTGCGAATGTTATACTTATACCGCGATTGCAGCAATGACAAATTGCTGCTCCAGCGCGAAGCCATGCGATGGTTCCATTGAAGAGATATACTATTATTGCCTGCTACATATTCCGTCAGAAAACCATCTCCGTCATTGTTACGATCGCGGAATAATTCCAGCCTGTCGTTACCACCATAGTAGCTAACCTCCATGCGATCGCGATCGGTAGGTGTGACTATAAATTTACCGTTGAGGTCATAAAAATAATACGGCAATTTTTCGCCAAGCGCTTTTACAACCTGATCGATATACGTTCTTCTTGCTGCTACCCAAAAGCTGGCTTTGTTTTTTACAATAGGTTGCTCTACATATAGTCGCGAAGCAATTATACCTATATCTCCGGATACGTGCGTTGTATCCGCCAGGCGATCGGTAGTTTCAATATTTAGTATAGATGATAATCGCCCGCCAAACTCGGCCGGGAAACCTCCGTTGATCGCTTCTACTTTACTGAGTATATCCGGATTGAACACTGACAGAAATCCAAGCATGTGACTGGGATTATAAATAGGCACATCATCGAGCAGCACCAGGTTTTGATCGGCCGCACCTCCGCGCACAAAAAGATCAGAGCTTCCTTCTACACCACGGAGTGTACCCGGTAACAACTGAAGTGTTTTGATCACATCCGCCTCACCTCCCAATACCGGCAACATGCGAATATCTTTTTGTGACAGAAGATAGGTGCTGCTTCGGTTACTTTGCAAAACACTCTCCTGCAAATTTCGCTGCCCTATAATTTCTACTTCATGCAATTGCCCTATGGATTGCCGAAGTGTGAACGTGAACGATGTATCGCGCTGAAGAGATATACTTTGCCAGAGCAATTCATATCCTACAAAAGATACCTGTATAGTTTTTTTACCAGAAGATAGTTGTTGAGAAAAATTGCCATTGCTGTTGGTAGCAAACCGAATGGAATCGGGGTAAACTACAATATAGGCAGATGGAAGCCGCTCGCCCGATTGGTCACGCACGGTGCCTCGCAGAATAACAGTTTGCGCTGTTACATGCTGCATGCTGAGAAGCATCACGATCCCCGCTATCCACATCGCACGTGCTATCACAGAAGGTTTGGGCTGATTGTAAACAAAATAATAAATCATAACGACTTCTGTGTGCATTTTATGACTTTTCAGAAAAGTGATTTTTTATAGCTGTTAAAACTTACATGCCTTTTTAGCAGGTTTTGATTTTTCTCTTTGGTTGCTAACAGGTTTATTTTGAAGATTTTAGACCGATGAACCCCTCTTTTCGCATTTTCTTGATAACACTGCTAACCGTGTCGTCCGGCCCGGCATTGGCGTTCGAGAAATCGGATAGCACAGAGCTGGTTCAACTGGCGGCCAGAGCCTATAGCATCTTCCTCGCAAATCCTGATTCTTCCATTACACTAGCCAACACCGTACTCGCTCGTGCCTTGGAAGAAGATCACACCTACCTGCAAGGCTATAGCTATTTTATACTTTCAAAAGCAAACTGGACCAAGGCCAATTATAGATTAAGCATTGAGTATGGCTTCAAGGCATTGAAATTACTGGAGAACTCTCCGCATGTTTACCTGTGGGGACAAAGTTTACTCGCACTCGCCCGCACGTCCATCGATCTGCGCGACTTCAAACAAGCCAATATGTTTTTGATCCGCGCACGTGTGCTGGCTATAGAATCAAAAAACACCAGGCTGTTAGCCGATACCTATCGCGAACGCACCATGTACCTGGCCGAAACAGGAGTATATGATTCTGCCCTATATTTTGTTGACAGAAGCCTTGCACTATACGCGGATATGAAGGATACGCTGAACATCAGCATCCTGTATGGTCGCAAAACCAAAATATACTTTGCACTGCACGATTATAAAAACAGTATGAACTACAATCGTATAGCGTTGCACCTGGATAGCGTAGCGGGCAACACCCGTGCGTTGAGTATATCTTTTTATCATGCTGCACGAAACTACAACCAGCTTCATAAACCCGACAGTGCTATATATTCGCTGAAGCAATCCATTAAACTGGGCAATGCTATCAACAATCTTCCCGGATTGATAAATGCACACTCACTGCTGGCCGATATATATACGCAAACCAATAAGCCTGCACTCGCAGTTGAACACCTGAAGCTGGCCAATCAGTATAAAGACAGCCTGTATAATTCTGAAAAGAGCGGACAGATACAGGAGATGAAATCGCTGTACGAGCTTGAATCAAAAGACAAAACAATCGATGCGCTTGGCAAAGAGAATGCCTTGCAATATCAACTCATCAGCAATCAACGCTGGCTCACAATACTATTGGCCATTGGTATAATTCTGCTGATGGGCTTTATTATTTTACTCTCAAGGTTACGCACCCTGCAGACAAAGGCTAATCACGCACTGGAGGAAAAGAACAAAGCGATAGAACTGCAACGCGAAGAAATGCAGGCACAAGCCGAATACCTGCACTACCTTAACCAGCTCAAATCAAAATTATTCTCCGTTATCAGTCACGATCTGCGTGGCCCTATAGCAACACTGCAATCTTTACTGGAGCTTGTCACCTCCAAGATTCTGACGCAGGAAGAATTTCTACAAGTGTCTGATAAAGTAAAAGACAACCTTAACGTTACGCAGCGCACGCTGGAAAATTTACTGAACTGGTCGCTGAGCCAAATGGAAGGTATTCGCACTGAAAGAAAAGCGCTCGAAGTAAAGATGGCTATCGATGAGGCCTGCAATCTGTTGGCAGACATAGCGGAACGAAAAAATGTTCGCATCGAAAATATTTCAACCAGTAATATTCTGGTACTGGCAGATCCGAATCAGCTTCAGCTTATACTTCGAAATCTTATTCACAATGCTGTTAAATTCTCGAAAGCAAACGGGAAGGTTGAAGTATCTACACAAACTACAAGCGACACCTGCCTCATTACGGTAAAAGATTGCGGCATTGGTATGACGCCCGCAGAAGTTCATAAAATTCTGAGCCAGGAACATTTTACCAAGCGCGGCACACAGGAAGAAAAAGGAACAGGTCTTGGCCTGTTGTTGTGTAAAGAATTTATCAAACTCAATGGAGGAGAGCTCCGCATCAGCAGCGAGCAAGGTAAGGGCACAGAAATTTCATTTATGCTGACACTCGCCCTCTGATCTAAAACTCCGAACAATATACTTAACCGCTGCGTTTTATTGTTATTACAAACCAGGAAAATCATTTTTTCAGTAAATCCTGAATTTATGATTCGGATAAATGTCGATTTGGCAGATTTATAGGTTTGGCTTAAACCTTGATCATTACTGTAATCGTCAGAGATTTCTGACAACAAACAACCTAAATAAATTTTACGAAAGATGGGAGCGTTAATTATTGGTCTTTTTTTCATGGCAATTGGCTGGATTGTGCAATCTCGCCTGAAGAGTAAATTCAGGGAGTATTCACAGACACATCTGACCCGCGACTTAACCGGTGCAGAAGTAGCACGCCTGATGCTGGCCGACAATGGAATTAATGATGTACAGGTAACACACGTGGAAGGTGAACTTACCGACCACTATAACCCCGCTACGAAAACAGTAAACCTGAGCGAAGCGGTATATTTTGGAAGAAATGCTGCTGCTACAGCAGTTGCGGCTCACGAATGTGGCCACGCAGTGCAACACGCACGTGCCTATAGCATGCTGGAGCTGCGCTCCGCCATGGTGCCTATACAAAATGTTAGCGCCAAAGTGATCAACTTCCTCTTTATGATCATGATGTTTGGTGCGTTCTTCGCATCGCAGATCATTCCGTTTCAAACAGCGTTGCTCATCATTATCGGATGTTATGGCGTGTTCGCATTGTTTGCACTGATCACCTTGCCGGTAGAATTTGATGCCAGCAAGCGCGCATTGGCATGGGTGCAATCACGCGGTATCGTAAACAATGCCGAATATGGTATGGCGAAAGATGCGCTGAAGTGGGCTGCCATGACGTACGTTGTAGCCGCAATAGGTGCTTTAACAACATTGTTTTACTATGTAATGCTATTCCTCGGAAGTCGCGAGGACTAACGTTTGTAAACGATTTAAAAAGTCGTACAAAAGGTTTTAACATTACTTGAAGAGATTTATTTTGCAAGCCTGGGTCGTTGACCCGGGCTTTTGTTTTTAAACGCTATACCTATACCAACAACTCATTAACCCATCGGATATGAATTTTCAACTGACTGAAGAACACATTGCTGTTCAACAAGCTGCTCGCGATTTTGCCAACAACGAATTACTGCCGGGTGTGATCGAGCGCGACACAGAACAGAAATTTCCCAAAGAACAAGTCAAGAAGATGGGAGAACTCGGCTTCCTCGGTATGATGGTTGACACCAAGTATAACGGCGGTGGTATGGATACCATTTCGTATGTATTGGCGATGGAGGAAATATCCAAGATCGATGCCTCGGCTTCCGTATGTATGTCGGTAAATAATTCGCTGGTATGCTGGGGACTTGAACGATTTGGCTCCGAAGAACAAAAAGAAAAATACCTGAAGCGACTTGCCACGGGCGAAGTTATAGGCGCCTTCTGTTTATCAGAACCGGAAGCAGGCTCGGATGCAACCAGTCAGCGCACAACGGCTGAAGATAAAGGAGACTACTACCTGCTGAACGGAACCAAGAACTGGATCACCAATGGTAATAGCGCGAGTATATATATAGTGATTGCACAGACCGACATCAGCAAAAAACACAAAGGTATAAATGCGCTGATTGTAGAGAAAGGAATGCCTGGCTTTGTGGTTGGCAAGAAAGAAGACAAGATGGGTATACGCGGGTCTGATACACATTCGCTCATGTTTACCGATGTAAAAGTGCCGAAGGCAAATCGCATAGGCGATGATGGCTTCGGATTTACTTTCGCGATGACTACGTTAAATGGCGGCCGTATAGGTATAGCATCGCAGGCATTGGGTATAGCCGCGGGCGCATACGAGCTGGCACTCAAATATTCCAAAGAACGTAAAGCTTTTGGCAAATCACTGGCGGAACACCAGGCTATACAATTCAAGCTCGCTGATATGGCTACCAAAATAGATGCAGCGCGCCTGTTAGTACACCAGGCTGCCTGGTTGAAAGATCAGAAAAAAGATTTTGTTAAAGCAGCTGCTATGGCCAAGCTATATGCTTCGCAGATTGCCCAGGATGTAACTACCGAAGCCGTACAGATACATGGCGGTTATGGCTATGTAAAAGAATTTCACGTAGAGCGTTTAATGCGCGATGCCAAGATCACGCAGATATACGAAGGCACAACAGAGATACAGAAGATGGTAATTTCGCGCGAGCTGCTAAAGTAAGCGCAACGCAAACTATATTTACTCAACAATAGCGCAGACACCTGCGCTATATTTTTTATTTGCAAAATGATTTCAGAAAAAGAGAGTGTTAAAATCAGCAAGTTTCTGAGCCTGATACTTCGTCACCAGCCGGAAGCAGCAGGCATTGTGCTCGATGAAAACGGATGGACAGAGGTATCCATACTCATCCAACAGGTATCGGCTCACGGTCACTCAATCACAAAAGAAACGCTGGACTATATCGTTCATACGAATAGCAAAAAGCGATTTGCCTATAACGAAGATCAAACAAAGATCCGCGCCAGTCAGGGTCATTCCGTGGATGTAGAGTTAAATTATACATCACAACAACCTCCTGCTATACTATATCATGGCACGGCCGAAACTTCAGTGGAGTCTATCTTCAAAACAGGACTTGACAAAAGAGAACGCCATCATGTACACATGAGTATATCTACAGAAACTGCGCTAGCCGTAGGCAGTCGTTATGGCAAGCCTGTGTTACTCGCCATTGCGGCCGGTCAGATGTTTACTGATGGCCATAGTTTCTTTGTTTCTGATAATGACGTATGGCTTACCGATCATGTACCTCTTAAATACCTGAGTATAGTAAAAGCTGTATAACTATTGATTCAGCTTCTTCAATACCTGAGGACTCAATCGCCAGGAATATTTTTTCTGAATAGTATCGATCGCTTGCTGACGCACTACTGATTGATCTGCTCCTGCTTTCACATCGCGAATCTTCTTGGTAAGGAGATTCGCGATCTCATACGAAGAGTGAAAGCCCGGATAAGAAGCCTCTGCTTTTTGAAACGCATCGCGGGCCTTTTCAAGATTGCCTTGTTGTAAATGTACCAGGCCATCCTGTTCATACTGTCTTGCCTTCTCTGCACTGCTGGTAGCAGGATTTGTTTTAAGCGAATCAGAAATAGATATACCATCGCCTTTAAATACAGATGCCGCCTCCGAAATCTGTTTATATGCTGCCTCGTCTCCGGTCTTTAACGCCTGCTCGGCTTTCTTCACGTAGTAACTATTGACCATCGCCACGAGGTCTTCCGCAAATTTTTTATCCTCGGTTAGCGAAGGTATAATTCGCGTGAGCGCCATCGCCTTATCAGGATTGTCTGAATCGAACGCTTCGTTAATGATCTGCTCGGTAAATTTGATCTTATCAAAAGCACGCTGCTGCTGTTGCAACGTATCGTTAATATAGTAGCCTACACCGGCCAGCACGGCTGGTATTACTAAAGTTTGTATCCAAAACTTCAGACCATCTGACATATATACCCTATTTCTTTTTTCCTTCGCGATTAAAAATATTAAACAACGGTATGTCTACTGCAAGAAATGCACTCCAGCGCCAATAAGGATTGTCTACCACCGTTCTGCCATCTGCTTCGATCTTGCTCAGCCCCGGACCATACTGTCCGCCAAAGCCGATAGACAATGGCAGGTTAAAGGGTAATCCATATACTATATATCCTCCCGGAGAAAATATCTGTCCGAGTTTTATCTGGTAATTCTTACTGGTCGCCACCGTCTTTGTACCTCCGGTTGAAACAGAATCATACTTTAGATGATAATCCACGATAGCACCTAGGTCGAGCAGCGTTGCAAACACACTGGCTGAGCCCCACTTTTTAAAACCATAGCTCGCAGAAATTCCTATAGGAGCTATTACACCAAATTTACTATTCCAGGCACGATCGATAGCTCCACCGGCATTGCTACTCCAGTAGGCACCGAGGTAGGATTGCACCGAAACATTGAACTGTGAATTTTTCTTGATAGAAGAACTTCCCACCGGCAACACGGCTGCTTCAATAACCTGTTGCACTTCTTCCGGAGTTTTAGCATTGGCAACGTTGGCTATAAATAACCCGTACTTGGATATCTCCGGTATAATTTTTTGAAGTGAATCTATATTAATCAGCGCTATCGCTCTCGAAATTATACCATTTACGTTCAGCTTCCTCAATTCACTTTTCTTCGATGCAAGCATTTTTAACTTCTTATCATCCAACTGCGATGCACCTTTAGCATCCGTAACAATAGCTTTTATTTCAGCGTCAGATATAGTTGCAGGGTCCAGCTTGGCAAGATCTGTTTTAATGGCTGCTTCTTTATCTTTACCCACTACATCGCTTATGATTTTAAAGATGTTTACGGCATTTGTGATGGCAGCACTGTATTCTTTCTTTACTATATTCTTATACAAGTCATTGCCGTTGCGCATCATTTTAATATAGTCGTCCGCAGCAAATTGTTCATTGAAGAGCTTCACCAGGCCAAAGCTATACTCGATCACATCTATACCGGCACTGATATAGGTATAATAATCCTCGTTCGTCAGCTTTTCATTTCTGGTGCGTTTGTCTCTTATATCAGCAGCAGTGTTCTCCACCTTATCGGCCAGTTGTATAAATTCCGTTAACTGCATCTGGAAGATGATCAGCGTCTCCTGGTTATTCTTCATCACATCCGTAAAGGAAGTCGCATTACCGGCTGCATTCAGAAAGGTAATGTTCTCATTCTTTACCTGCTGATATATAAGACCGAGGTATATTTCAAAAGCAATTTTATCCTGCACCAGCGAGAGAATATCAGAAACAGATACCCAGCGTGTATTGCTGAGTAAGCTTTGAGAGATAATATTTCCGAGGCGAACAGAGTTACCGGCATTCTTCAAGTGTATGGATGCATGTGCATCATCCCACTCTTCGAGTTTGGCAAACTGATCTATAATTTCATATAAATGCGCATCTCCACTTTCCAGTTGCTGAACAATGCGAATAGAGTGAATAGCAATTCTTACCTCCGGAAAATTCAGCAACAGCTCTCTATATCTTGGTAATTCCAATACATCGTCTATGTGATTCGGCAATGCATTCAAATCATCATAGAAAGCATTTTGCAAAGCGGGAAGCATTTCAGGATAGTGATACGAAAGAAGATGCTCCAGGGTGCCGGCTGTTTTAGGAAACAACACCGCGATCTCCGGATTTTCTTCAACACATTTCTTGAATCGGTTAAAGAATGATATAGTAAGTTCTTCTTTCGCGCGACTTATCATAAACAGCGCTATACCTTCGGCCTGGGTGGTTATATCAAGGTTGGCAGCTCCGGCAAAAAGTTTAGCAGCCCCTGCTGTAATGGTACTGCTGCTTTGCGAATTGTCAACTGCTAATTCTATGAAGGGATTAGCTGTGAACTCACTTTGTATCTCTGCGTACGTTGTCTTGTTAGTATACTTTTTCAGTATTTCCGCAGCCTTCTTATGCGCCCCAATAGGGAATAATACTTGTCCATTGTCAATAACAGGATTTAGTGCTGCCAGATCCCATGCATCCTGATACGCGATCTGCGCTCGCACTATACCGGGAAGTATAAATAACACCAGTGCAAGGCTCAGGTATAGTATATTTCTTTTCATCTTATAATTTATTAAAACTATTAACGGGGTTTATCAACTTGCCATACGGTCGGGCATCAGCATGATCTATCAATTGAGTTCTTAAATCATGTGCTTTGTAATTGCTATTCTTTTTACGAGCGGCTTCCAGTAACAGCGCTGCTATACCGGCAACATAAGGTGTTGCCT